>DATIQP010000530.1:0-12891 GCA_035470765.1 Polyangiaceae bacterium
GGTCGACCCCGTCGCCAAGACCATGACCACGGTCGGCACCTTCTCGGGCGGCGACTCCAGCGTCATCGACATCGCCATCGACGCCAACTCGAACGGCTTCGCGACGACCTTCGGCGGCGTCTACAAGCTCGACATCAAGACGGCCAAGCTCACCCTGGTGAAGACCGGCTCGTACCCGAACTCGCTCTCGTTCGTGCCCAAGGGCACGCTCGATCCGAACGTCGAGGCGCTCGTCGGCTACCTCGACGCGCAGTACGTCCGCATCGACACGACCAGCGGCGCCGTGACGCCCGTCGGTACCGGCCTGAGCGGAGCCTACATCTCGAGCGGTGACATCGTCTCGGTCATCAACGGCGGCACGTTCCTCACCGTCAAGAACGACCCCAACAGCTCGAGCACGGACTGCTCTGCAAGCGACTGCCTGTTCCAGATCGACCCGAAGACCGGCGCGATGATCCAGAACTACGGGAGCATCAACCACAACTCGGTCTTCGGGCTCGCGTTCTGGGCGGGCACCGCGTACGGCTTCGACGACGCCGGCGAGCTCTTCTCCATCACCTGGCAGAACAACGCGCTCGTCACCACCAACATCCCCACGACCCCGAACCTGCAGTTCTGGGGCGCGGGCTCGACGACGTCGGCGCCGCCCACCTCCGCGGACGGCGGCGGCCTCCCCATCAACTGAGTCTCCGATTCAGAGCGCGACGCGGTAGTGGCCGATGCGCGTCCACGCGTCGAGGGTGTCGTCCTCGCGAGGGGTCGGGCCCATGTTGTGGATGAGCAGCGGAAGGCCCCGCGGTCCGCGCTTGTCGCTGACGATGCCGACGTGCGCCGGCCCGCACGCGGGGCACGGCTCGAAGGAGATGACGACGACGTCGCCCGCCTGGTAGCTCGAGTCGTCGTCGTTGGGCAGCCGCGTGGCGTGGCGCTTCAGGTACGTCATCAGCGGCCCGACGCGGCGGTGGTCGATCGTCGGGTCCGGTGTCTTCACCCACGGCCGGTAGGCGTCGGGTGCGCGCAGCACGTCCTCGTGTACGAGCTTCTGGAAGTCGACGCCCGCGGCGCGGTAGCCGCGGATGACGACGTCGGTGCAGACGCCGATCGAAGGGTCCACGTCGCCGCCGGGATAGGAGATGGGGTACCAGCGGGGGTCGTAGCCGACGGCGCGTGTGACCTCTTCGCGGGCGCGGGCGAGGATGCGGGCGGTGGGAGTCGGAGTCGGAGTTAGAGACTGAGTCGGAGACGGAGACGGAGACGGAGTCGGAGACGGAGTCGGAGACGGAGTCGGAGTCGGAGACGGAGTCGGAGTCAGAGTCGGAGACCGGGACGGGGGCGGGGAGGGTGGGTCGCAGCGGGCGACGGCCACGAGGCTTGCGGCGGCGAGGACCAGGCCGATGACGCTTCGCGGATGCACGAGATCCGGACACCTCGGGTGGGTCGTGGATTGGGTGGGTATATGTGGGATGCAGCCCTGGGACGGGCTGTGCCTCAAGCGCGCTCCGTGCGAGAGTCGGCCTCGAAATGCCCAACCAGCGACTCCACGATCGTTGCGGCTGCGGTGCGACACACTCGGGCGAGCAGGCCGCGTTCGCTCGTCCCTTCGCCTTCGCCGGCACGCCGCGCAACTTCGAGCGCGACCGGCCTTTCCTCGTCGAGCACATCGCCGCGCAGATCGAGCTCGACCCGCCCAAGAAGGCGATTGGCGCTTCGGCGACGATCAAGGTCAGGCGCGTCGACGCCGAGGCCGAGGAGATCGATCTCGACGCGGTCGGCTTCACGCTCTCCTCCATCAAGGTGGATGGCAAGACGGTCGATCACCGCTACGACGGCCGCGCGCTCACGGTGCCGATCGCGAAGAACGTGCAGAACGCAACCATCACGGTGGCCTACCGCGCCACGCCGCGGCGCGGCCTGTACTTCCTCGAGCCGGACGAGCACTACCCCGAGCGGCCGCACCAGGTCTGGAGCCAGTGCCAGGAGGAGGACGCGCGCCACTGGCTGCCGTGCCACGACAAGCCCCACGTCAAGATGCAGACAGAGATCACCGTCGTCGCGCCCAACGGCTGGACGGTGCTCGGCAACGGCGAGCTAGCCGCGGAGGCGAAGCCCAAGGACGGCCCGTGGCGCTTCACATGGAAGATGAGCGAGCCGCACGCGAGCTACCTGCTCACGCTCGTCGCGGGCGAGTTCGCCGTGCTCGAGGAGACGGCGGGGCCGGTGCCGCTCACGTACCTGGTGCCGAAGGGCCGCGAGGAAGACGGCAAGCGCACCTTCGAGAAGACGCCCGCGATGGTGAAGCACTTCGGCACGACGTTCGGCGTCGCCTACCCCTGGAACAAGTACGCCCAGGTCGTCGTCAGCGACTTCATCTTCGGCGGCATGGAGAACACGACCGCGACGACGCTCTACGAGTACGCGCTGATCGACAAGCGCGCGGCCCTCGACGTCACGAGCGACGACCTCATCGCCCACGAGCTCGCGCACCAGTGGTTCGGCGACTACGTCACGTGCCGCGACTGGTCGGAGGGCTGGTTGAACGAGGGCTTCGCGACCTTCATGGAGCACGTCTGGCGCGAGAAAGACCTCGGCCACGACGAGTACGAGTACGGGTTGCTCGCCGACCTCGAGGGGTACACGAGCGAGGCCGCCGGGCGCTATCGCCGGCCGATCGTGTGTCAGGAGTACGACGCACCGCTCGATCTGTTCGACCGGCACCTGTACGAGAAGGGCGGCCTGGTCCTCCACATCCTGCGCGCGGAGCTCGGCGACACCGTCTTCTGGCGCGGCATCCGCGACTACCTGACCCGGCACGCCAAGGGGATCGTCGAGACGCGCGATCTCATGCGCGCGCTCGAGACGGCGAGCGGTCGCAGCCTCGGGCGCTTCTTCGAGCAGTGGGTGCACCGGCCTGGCCACCCGGAGCTCGACGTTGCCATCACGTGGGAGGCGGGCGTGCTCTCGTGCGAGGTGAAGCAGCACCACTCGACGGCCGACGGCGTGCCGAACGCGTTCGAGTTCCCGCTCTGGCTCGAGATCGTGGGCAAGGGGACGGCCGCCGAGAAGCGCAAGCTGCTCGTGTCGCAGCGGACGGAGGTCTTCGCGGTGCCGTGCGCGGAGCGGCCGATCTACGTCATCGTCGATCCCGAGCTGCGCGTGCTCGGCGAGGTGAAGGTCAAGGCGCCCGGAGACATGCTCCGCGCGCAGCTCTCGCTGGCCAAGAGCGCGCGCGGGCGCTGGCTCGCGGCGCAGGCCCTCTCGCGCGTGGACGACCCGCCGACGATCGACGCCCTGGGCGAGCGCCTCCGCGACGAGCGCGAGTTCTGGGGTGTGCGCGCGGAGGCGGCTTCCGCGCTCGGCAAGATCCACGCGTCGGAGGCGTTCGCGACGCTGGCCGCCGCCACGAAGATCAAGCACCCGAAGGCGCGCCGCGCGGTCGCCGCCGCGCTCGGATCGTTCAAGACGCCCGCGGCCTTCGAGGCGCTCAAGCCGCTGGCGCTGGGCGACGAGAGCTACCTGGTGCAGTCCGAGGCCGCGCGGTCGCTCGGCAAGACGAAGCAGGCGCAGGCGTTCGAGGTGCTGCTCGACGTGGTCGACCGCAAGTCGTGGGCGGACGTCGTCTCGGTGGGCGCGCTCGACGGCCTCGCGGCGATGCGCGAGGACCGCGCCGTGCCCCACGTGGTGGCGCGGACGCGCTACGGCCACCCGACTCGCACCCGGCGCGCGGCGATCATGGCGCTGCCCAAGATCGCGAGCGACCGGCGCGCGCGCGAGGCCCTCGAGGATCTGCTCGACGACAAGGACCCGTACCTGCGCGTCGACGTGGTGCGCGCGCTCGGCGACGTCGGCGACGCCAAGGCGCGGCCCGCGCTGCGCAACAAGCTCGACACGGATCTCGACCCGCGCGTGCGCCGCCGCATCCGAGAGGTGATGCGCGACCTCGGCGGCGAGGGCAAGCGCGCCGCCGAACAGCTCCGCGAGGAGCTCGAGAAGCTGCGCAACGAGCACAGCGAGCTCAAGGCGCGCGTGGCCAAGACGGAGGCCAAGCTGGGTGGCGGCGAGGCCAAGGTCGAGAAGGGCGGCAAGCCCGAGAAAGCCGCCAAACCGAAGAGGCGTTGAGCGTGCCGACGGCACGGTCAACGTAGGCCGTCCCGGCCCGGCGAAGCCGCGCCGAGGAGATAGCACCCGCCCGCGGGGCTGCTAGACTGCCCCACCGTGCTCACCCTGACGGGGACGCTGCTGGCTGGGAAGTACCGCGTGGGCGCGCGCCTCGGCAGCGGTGGGATGGGCGAGGTGTACGAGGCGACGCAGGAGGACCTCGGGCGCCGCGTCGCGATCAAGGTGATGAGCGGGCCGATGGCGACCGATCCGTCGCTGCTCGAGCGGTTCCAGCGCGAGGCCAGGGCCGTCGCGGCGCTCGGGCATCCGCACATCGTCCAGGTCACCGACTTCCAGGACAACCCCGGCGAGCCGCCCTTCTTGGTCATGGAGCGCCTCGTGGGCGAGGCCTTTGGCGATCTGCTCGAGCGCGTCCACTACGTCGAGCCGCCGCGCGTCGCGCGCATCGCCGAGCAGACGCTCTCCGCGCTCGCGGCCGCGCACGAGGCGGGGCTCGTCCACCGCGACGTCAAGCCGGACAACGTCTTCCTCTGCACGACGGACACCGGCGCCGACCTCGTCAAGCTGCTCGACTTCGGCGTCGCCAAGGTGCTCGAGGAGCGGGCGGGCGGTAAGCTGACGAGCACCGGCGCCGTCGTGGGGACGCTGGCGTACATGGCACCGGAGCAGGCGCGCGGCGAGGCCGTCGACGCGCGCGCGGACGTGTACGCGGTCGGCGCGTGCATGTACCACGCGCTGGCGGGCCGGCCGCCGTTCGAGGCGACCACGACGGCGCAGCTCCTCTCGTCGGTGTGTCACGAGGCGCCCCCGCCGCTCGGAGCGCTCCGGCCCGACGTCGACGGGCAGCTCATCGGCGTCGTCGAGCGGGCGATGGCACGCGACGTCGGCGCCCGCTATCGCTCGGCGCGCGCGATGATGTCCGCGCTCGGCGCCTACCTGCGCGGCGATCCCCAGCCCACCGATCCGATGAGCGCCACGGCCTTCGCTTCGGCGCCGGTCCCCTCGCCGCGCGTGATCTCGGGGCCGGTGCGCATGCGAGGCGAGGAGTACGAGCACGCGCGCACGGGCGTCTCTTCGCCCTTCTCCGGACAGCCGGCGCCCCTGACCCCGCCGCCGCCGACGACCGGCCCGGGGCTCACGCCGAGCGCGGCGCCGCCCACGCCGCAAAACATGGGTTCTGTGCCTGCCCCGTACCCGCCGCCCATGCACCCCGGCAGCGGCGGGGGCGTCGTCGTGCCTCCGTACGGGCTCGCGCCCTCGCTGCAGCCACAGCGCCGCTCTTCGTTCGGGGTGCTCGTGGGCTCGCTCCTGCTGCTCGCCGTCGGTGCGGGGGCTGCGGCGGGCGCGGTGATCCTCAAGCGCGCCCGCGCGTCGACGGCGGTCGCCGCGACCGCGAACACGACGGTCTCGCCGCCGAAGCCCGTGAGCCTCGTCGACGTCGCCGGCTCGGCGGCCGAGATCGCGACGCTGTCGCCGACGGGGACCGGCTCGGGGCCGCACGCCCTGCCGACCCCGACGTCGCCTCTCGGCATCAACACCGGCCCGAGCAACGCCGGCGGCGCCGGCACGACCCCGCAGAGCATCAACACGCCTCCGCCGCCCAACCTCAACGGCAGCTCGACGGCGCAGCTCGTGAACGCGATGGTGAAGGCTCACACCGCGGGCGACGGCCGCACGTGCCTCGACGCCTACGAGAAGCTCAAGCAGACGCCGGACTTCTCGGCGGACCCGTACACGTTCATGCACGGCGACTGCCTCATGGCCGCGGGGCGCTGCGACGAAGGGCGGCGAGAGCTGCGCGCATACTTCAACCAGCCCAAGCCGGCGCTGCAGCAGATGTCTTCCGACCAGGTCGACGCGACGGTCTCGAACATGGCCAAGACCTACTGCCCCGTGAGCCAGCTCAGCGCGACCGAGCGCGTCGAGCGCGCGCAGATCCTCCTGTACAAGGCGCAGGGCAGCAAGGACGTGGCCGGCGCGGCCCGCTACGCCGACGAGATGGCGACGTACATGCCGCAGCTCCCGCGCGCGACCGAGGACGAGCGCCGCAAGCTCCAGGGCTACGAGTACGCCGTCGGCCACGCCTACGGCGAGGCGGGCCGGTGCGAGGACGCGAAGCGGCACTTCCACAACCAGTGCAGCACCTCGTCGCCCACCGCCGTGGACGCCTGCGCGAACGGCTTGCTCGGCTCGACGGCGTGCGGAAAGCATCCGTAGTACTGTCGGAGCCATGGCGGCGACAGCCGCCGAGCAGGTGACCATGAGCGAGCCGATCCGCGTCGAACAACGGGGGAACGTAGCCGTCTGGACGATCGACCGCCCCGACCGCAGCAACTCGCTGTCCCGGGAGACGCTGCTCGCGTTCGGGCGGCTGGCGCGCTCCGCCATCGCCGACCCCAAGGTGCGGGCGATCGTGATCACCGGCGCGGGCGAAAAGGCCTTCTGCGCGGGGGCCGACCTCAAAGAGCGTCAGGGCATGAGCGAGAACGACGTGCGCCGCCAGGTCGAGCTGTATCGCAGCGAGCTCGGACCGCTGGATCGATCGCCCAAGCCCGTCATCGCGGCGATCAACGGCGTCGCGTACGGCGGCGGGCTCGAGCTCGCGCTGGTGTGCGATCTCCGCGTGGGCGCGGCGCACGCCAAGCTCGCCCTCCCCGAGACGAGCCTCGGCATCATTCCGGGCGCAGGCGGCACGCAGCGGCTGCCGCGCGTCGTTGGCGAGGCGCGCGCGAAGGAGATGATCCTGCTCGCCCGGCCGATCGACGCCCAGCAGGCGCTGGCGTGGGGCCTGCTCAACCGCGTGACGCCCGCGGGAACGAACGTCGTCGACGACACGCTCGAGTGGCTCGCGCCCATCGCGAACGGCGCGCCGATCGCGCAGGCATCGGCGCTCACGGCCATCGATCGGTCCTTCGACAGCACGCTCGAGCTGGGCCTCGAGCTCGAGAAGGTGAGCTACGACGCCGTCCTGGTGAGCGAGGACCGGCGCGAGGCGCTCGCGGCCTTCGCCGAGAAGCGAAAGCCTGTATTTCAGGGCAAATGAGGGAGAGAATTCGCGCGGTGCCCGTACGTCCAACCTAGGCCGGGCGAGAGTCGAAAGAAAAATGCTGGCGAGAGTCTTTCTTGTTTCGTCGTTCCTGGGTGTGGGGGTGTTCTTGGTGGGCTGCGGCCCGTCGCTGCACGCCGAGGTGAAGACGGCGCGCGCCTTCAAGGTGTCGGCCGACTGCGCGCAGGGACCGTTCGTCATTCACGCGACCGCCCTCGGCTCGCCGTGGGGCGAGGACATGACGCTCGCGACGCGCGGCGGGGGCGTCAGCGGCCACGTCACCGTCACGGTCGGCAGCGACACCCAGGAGAACCGCGTCGCGGGCGGCGACAACCACGCGTGCCTGCTCAGCGACTCGGAGCGCGGCGCCGCGGCCACCGCCGTGACGCCGCCGCCGAGCGACGGCTCGGGCCCCACGCCTCCCTCCGGGGGTACGCCGCCGCCCGGCGGGCAGCCCCCGGCGACGACCACGAGCGCGGCGCCCACGCTGAACGAGCTCCCGATGAACCTCGTCGCCGATCTGCCCCAGGCCATGCTCGTGGCGCAGATCCACCGCGAGGTGAACAAGATCGAGGACAAGGCCTTGGTCTTGCCGAAGGGCACCGACATCAAGATCGAGTTCTGGTCGGAGCAGCCGAACGACTTCAGTCGCACTTACTTCGTGCTCACGCAGAGCGCGATGGTCCCGCCCGATGGCAACGACGCCAAGTGGCAGGCTCACCTCGACGAGCTCCGGGCCGACGACGAGAAGAAGGCGCGCGAGGCGGCCGCCGAGGCGAAGAAGCAGCAAGAAGAGGCGAACGCCCGCGATCGCGAGAGGATTCGGTGCAGCGCCGCCACGGCGCCGGACGCGAAATGCCACGACGAGGGCTTCAAGACGGGCTCCGAGCTGCAGGCGGAGGCGAACGAGGACATTCGCTGCAACGCGCTCGCGCTCAGGAACGCCACCGACGAGAAGTGCCGCGCGATCGGCTGGCGAAACGACAACGAGCGGCCCGACTACCTGAGCCACCCCGCGCCGCCGCCTCCTCCTCCCGCGACGATGACGACGACGGTGCCTTCGGGCCCGCAGAAGCACGATCCGGATCGCCCGCCGCCGGCGCCTCAGGTGGAGGTCCAGACGCCGAAGCCGAGCGAGCACGCCGACTGGGTGCCGGGCAGCTGGCAGTGGAGCGGCTTCGACTGGGTGTGGCTCGCCGGCGGCTGGCGCGTGCCCGAGTCCGATCGCCAGCAGAAGCTCACGGCCACCGCGCCGGCCGCGCCGCCCGCGGCTCAGGTCGAGGTGCGCCCCGCGCAGCCGGTCGCGACTGCCGTCTGGGTCGACGGTTACTGGCACTATCAGGGCGGCCGCTGGGTGTGGGTCGCCGGCCGATGGGCGGTTCCGCCGCGCGCCGGCGCGACGTGGCGGCCGAGCGTGTGGGTGCCCGACGGCGTGCACGTGCGGCTCGACCCTGGCGGCTGGGTCGTGCGCTGAAGAGCCTGAGGTCCCGCAGCAGGCGGGCCGACGGCCCGAGGGGCATTGGGGCTCGACGGAGCTGCTACGCTGGGGGGCATGACATCGGAGAACGATCCCCAGCTCTCGAGCATCGTCGACGCGCTGCTCGAGGGCTATCGCGCCGATCCTCGCGGGCACCACATCGACCGGCACTATCTGCCGTCGCGCGCGGAGATCCTCGAGTCCGTCCAGCTGATGCTGCAGCTGCTGTATCCGGGCTACTTCGGGCGCCAGGGGCTCACGAGCGAGACCGTGGCCTATCACACGGGCGTGATTGTCTCGACGCTGCGCGACAAGCTCGAACGCCAGATCGAGCTCTGCGTGTGCCACCAGGCCGAGGCGGAGAAGCTGCCGACGGGCGACTGTGGCGCGCACAGCCGCAAGGTGACCAACGCCTTCCTCGCGAGGCTGCCCGTGCTCCGCGCGACGCTGCTCGACGACGTGCAGGCGGCGTTCGACGGCGACCCGGCGGCTACCAACCTCGACGAGGTCATCCTCGCGTACCCGGGCCTGCTCGCGGTGACGGTCTATCGCATCGCCCACGAGCTGCACGAGATGGGCGTCCCGCTGATGCCTCGCATCATGACGGAGTGGGCGCACTCCGAGACGGGCGCCGACATCCACCCCGGCGCGAAGATCGGCAAGAGCTTCTTCATCGACCACGCGACGGGCGTCGTCGTCGGCGAGACGACCCAGATTGGCGCGAACGTGAAGCTCTACCAGGGCGTCACGCTCGGCGCGCTCTCCCACCCGCGCGACGAACTCGGTCGCGTCATCCGCAACACGAAGCGCCACCCGACCGTAGAGGACGGCGTGACGGTCTACGCCAACGCCACCGTCCTCGGCGGCCAGACGGTCCTCGGCCACGGGAGCATCGTCGGCGGCTCGGTGTTCATCACCGACAGCGTGCCGGCGCGCTCGCGCGTCGCGATCAAGGCGCCGGAGCTTCGCGTGCTCGCGCACGACGAAGGGGAATAGCCCGCCTCGCGAGCTGTCCGAGGGCCGGCATTACGCAGGCGTAGAGCCCGGGCAGCCACATCGGGACGCCCAGGAAATCGGGATCGCGATAGTGGAAGAGGCCGCGCCGGACCAGCGCGGCCTCGGCGAGCGGGCCGGCGATCGCGGCCGCGGCGAGGAGCGCCGCGCCCGCCCGCGAGCCATCGAGCTCGCGAAAGAGCAGCAGCGCAGAGGCCGCCAGCAGGACGAGCTTGGGCGTGTTCGTCGCCGGCAAGAGGCCGCTCGCGGCGTAGAGAACGCCCGTCGCCAAGAGCGCGCGCGCGAGCGCCGCGTTACCGGCCGCGGCCCGAAGGCGCGCCCGCCCGCGCACGTAGATCCACCAGCCGACCGAGGCCGGCACGGAGAGCAGCAGCGGCGCCGCCCACGCCGCCGAGGGTTCAGTCGGTGCGAGCCAGATCACTTCGGGAGCTGCGAGAGGCGAGTCGCCATGAGGTGGCTCAAGCCGTAGATGGAGAGCTGTGGGTTCACGCCGAGGCTGGTCGGGTACACGGAGCCGTCGATGACGTACAGGTTCTCGAGGCGGTGGTGGCGCAGGTCTTCGCTGCGCACGACGCTGCTCGCCTTGTCGTCGCCCATCGCGCAGCCGCCCATCTGGTGCGCGGTGAAGACCGGCAGGCGGCTCGGCTCGTAGGGCGCCGAGTCGACGAGTCGATCGATGTCGGCCTTGCTCTTGATCTCGAGCGGCGGATCGTGGAGCGACGCGACCACCTTCGCTCCGCCCGCGAGCTGCAGCTCCGCCAGGCGCTTCTGGGCGAAGCGGAACGTCTCCCAGAGCTTGGGCGGGATCGGGTAGTCGATGATCGGCATCCCGGACTCGCGCAGCGTCACGCGCCCGCCGGGCAGCTCGTCGTGGAAGCCGTCGATGGCGATCGCGATGTGCGTCGCCGTGTGCTGCACCTGCTTCATGGTCGTCAGGTGCTCGGCGCCGAAGCCTGGGGCCGCGCCGCCCGCGAGCGACGGGTACCAGGGCACGGCCTCGAAAAAGAACCCGACGTCGTCCCCGCGGCGCGAGAAGTGATGGCTCGCCGCGCTCTGGGGCGCGCCCTCGTACGGGATGATCTCCTCGTCGTACATCGCAGAGGAGCCGATGACGGGGTGCAAGAACGTCCGCACGCCCACGGGCCCCTCGTCGAGCCCCGAGCGGAGCAGCAGGGCGGGGGAGTTGAGCGCGCCGCCGCTCACGACGAAGCGCTTGGCCGTCACCGTGAAGCTCTTGCCCGTCGGCGTGCGGCCCTCCGCGTCGAGCAGGGTGCCGGTGAGCTTGGCGACCGTGTTGCCGCTCGCCTGGAGCTTGTCGGCGCGGGCGCGGAACACCAGCCGCCCGCCGGCATCGATCGCGTCGGGGATCATCGTGACGAGCATCGAGCGCTTGGCGTTGACGGGGCAGCCGAGGCCGCAGAAGCCCGTCTGCAGGCACTGGTAGACGTTGCGCTTGAGCGTGTCCGCGTCCCAGCCCATCGCCTTGCAGCCGTCGTAGAGCGTGCGGTTGTTCGCGTTCATCGAGGCCACGTCGACCTTGGCGATGGCGAGCCGCTTTTCCATGATGTCCCAGTGCGGGACGAGGTCCGGGTAGGCGAAGCCCTTCACGGCGTGCTTGTCGCGCCAGCGCTGGACGACGTCTTCGGGCGTGCGGAAGCTCGTCGTCCAGTTGACGACCGTCGTGCCGCCCACCGCGCGTCCCTGCAGGATCGAGATGGCCTGGTCCTTCGTCGCGCGCGTGCCGGCCTCCTGGTACAGGTGCGGCATCGAGAACTTCTCGCGCATCGTGAAGTCGTCCGACGTGTAGTAGCCGCCCTCCTCGACCATCAGCACGTCGAAGCCGGCCTGCGCGAGGAGCGCGGCGGTCACCGCGCCGCCCGCGCCGGTGCCGATGACGCACACGTCGGCATGGAGATCGAGATCACTCGACGCCGCCGAGCCGTCGATGATGCTCTTGCTCGCGCGCACCTTCCGCAGGCTCGTCATGGCCCACCGTCCTTGGCTTCCGGCGCAGCGGGGAGCGCGTCGGGCGTGCCGAGCTTGGAGTCGTCGTAGGCCATCTTGTTCAGGTCCGAGGGCGGGTGGTATCCGAGCGCCGGCCAGCTCGCCTCGTCGGCGTAGAAGACCGCGAGGCAGATTCGCCGCAGGGCTTGGTAGCCCGTGCGGCGCAGCGTGAGCTTGCTGTCCCGCCACTTGAGGAGCACCGCGTCCTGCGATTCGGGCGAGAGCCTCGTGAAGGGCAGGACGCGCCCGTCGAAGAGCAGGCCGGGCAGCGCGTTCTCGAAGAGCATGAGCAGCTTTCCGAAGTCCTTCTGCGCCTCCGGCGCCGCTCGCGACAGGAGCGCGTCCACCTGCTGGGCCACCGAGGCGGCGTCTGCGCCCGCGGGCAGCACGCGCTTGGCCACCGCCACGAGCACCTGGAAGCCTCGCGGCTCGAGCGCGAGCAGCGGCCCGGCGGGCACCGCTTGCTCCTTCGTCGGCGCGAGCGCCAGCCCCGCGCCGCCTCCCAGCAGGAGGATCGCCCCGCCGGCGAGGCCCCGCTTGATGAACGTTCGTCGATCCACGTCGCGAGACTAGGCCCAATCAGTTCGAGGTGCCAGGCAGCGTGGCGCTGGCCAGCCACTGGAAGCCGTCGATCAGCGCGGTCGAGTCGAAGACGCTGTCGCTCACGTCCCAGATGGCGATGCGAAGCTGCACGACGTCGCCGGGGATGACGTTGCCGGCCGTGGTGAGCCAGTACGTCCCGCCGCCGATGAGACAAGTCTGGTTCGCCGGCGCCTCGAAGCCGGTGCCGTCGAGCTGGGTCGCGCCGAGCGAGCACGAGATGCTGCTGACCTGATTGCCGCCGCATTGGCCGCTCTTGCTCGCGGCATCGCAGACGGAGAACACGCTCGTGCCCGACGCGATGTTGATCGCGATCGGCCACTTCTGGTTGGCCTGCGTGAGCGTCATCAGGTTCTTGTCGACCGGGTTCGCGATCGGCGAGGGCGTCCCGTTCGGCGTGTCGACCAGCGCGATGAACTGATCGTTGTACGGCGTGCAGACGTACTCGGGGAACTCGGCGGAGAAGAAGTACGAGTTGAACGAGAACGCGCGAGCGTTCGTCGGCGCGCGGATGGTCAGGACGAGCATGACCGAGTCGTTGGCGGTGTTGGGGGCGGTGATGTTGCCGCAGTTCGGCGCCGCCGGGAGCTGGTTGGCGGCCTTGAGCGGCGGGTTCGCCGTGGCGAACCAGTCC
>DATIQP010000531.1:0-15202 GCA_035470765.1 Polyangiaceae bacterium
TCGTCGGTCTTGATGTAGCCCCAGCGATCGAGCTCGAAGTCGCCGGCCAGACCGTCGAGGTTGGGCTGCATCCCGGCGAAGACGAACACGCCGTCGACCGGGATCTCGCGCTGCACGCGCGCCCGCAGGTCCTCGACGAGCACGGCGTCGACGACGCGACCGCCGTGGGCGACGAACGCGCGCGGCTCGTGCTGGAAGAGTACCTCGATCTTCGGCTCCGCGAAGAGGCGCTCCTGCGCATCCTTGTTGGCCGTGAGGCGCTCGAGCTGGTGCACCATCGTGATCTTGGATGCGAACTTGGCGATGAACAGGCTCTCTTCGACCGCGGAGTTTCCGCCGCCGATGACCACGACGTGCTTGCCCTCGTAGTACTTGGCGTCGCATGTGGCGCAGTACGAGATGCCGCGACCCTTGTACTCGCGCTCGCCCTGCACGCCGAGCGGCCGCGGCGACGAGCCCGTCGCGACGATGATGCGGCGCGCGCGGAGGGTCTCGACGCCGTCGAGCTCGACGACGTGCTCGCGCAGGTCGGCGCGCGTGATCTCGGCGGCGAAGCGCGGCTCGACGCCCGCGGCCTTCGCGTGCTCGAGCATCATGTGGGCGAGCATGTAGCCGGGCTGGGGCTTCGGGAAGCCCGGGAAGTTCGAGACCATGTGCGTGATGGCGAGGTTGCCGCCGCCGAGCCCGACGTCGACCATGACGGTGCGGAGCTTGGCCTGCGCCGCGTAGATCCCGGCGGTGATCCCTGCCGGTCCGGCGCCGAGGATGAGCACGTCGCATTCCGTCGTCGCGGGCTTCACCGCGGCGTGGATGGCGAGGGAGCGCTCGCGCGGGAGCGTGGCGTCGAGCTGCGCGACGAGCTCGGAGCGCTTGATCCCGCCGCCGAGCCGCGAGCCTACCTCCTTGCCGTTCTGGAAGAACAGCACCGTCGGCGAGGACTTGACCGACAGGGTGTCGGAGAGCGCGCGGTTTCCTTGACGGAAGACCTTGAGGAACTTCACGTCGGCTCCGTAGAGCTCCGAGAGCGCCTCGTACTTCGGGGCGAGCGCCTCGCACGGCGGGCACTCGGTCGAGTAGAAGTCGAGCGCGACGGGGCCAGGATGGCCGAGCACCTCGGTCTCGAAGGCGGCGGCGTCGATCTCACGCACCAGGGCGGACATGTCTCGATCTTCCTTTCACTCTGCGGCGAGGGCCTCGCGGCCGTAGATGGAGGCGCCGAGCGAGAGCAGCTCCTTGACGGGCCGGCAGTCGGACGAGTGGATGCTCCCGCTCCAGTTCTTCGCGACGGCCCCGCAGCCGCCGCCGCAGGCGAGCTGCGAGGGGCACGTGGAGCACTTCTCCATCGAGACCACGTCTCGCTCCTGCCATTCGTCCACGGCCTCGCGCTCGAGCCTTCGCTCGGGCCAGAACGTCCCCAGCACCTCGCCCTGCTTTCCGACCGTGGCGGTGCACGAGTAGATGCGGCCCGTGTAGTCGAAGGCCCACTCGGTCTTGGTCGCGGGGCACGCATCGAAGAGCGGCGCCGGCAGCTCGCCGCGCTCGAACAAGAAGCGCGCGATCGAGAAGGCAGGCTGGTGGAAGCGCAGGATCTCGGGGTCTCGCTCGACGAGCCGGTGCAGGTCCTGGAAGAGCTCGAGCCGCGAGTAGAGGCGGGAGCGGTCCGACTGGCAGTGGTGCAGCTCGTAGTTGCGCCCGATCTGCGTCTTGAAGCCGGGGTTGTCGGTCCAGCCGCGATCGATGGCGAAGTGGGCGAGCTCGGCGAAGGACTCCACGTTCTCGCGGTCGAGCACGCTGCGGAGGTTGACGGGCAGGCCGGCCGCCAGGCACGCGTCGACGCCCTCGACCACGCGCTGGAACGTCTCCCCGCCGCCCTTCAGGTAGCGGCGCGCGTCGTGGATCTTCTGCGGGCCGTCGAGTGTGATCTGGACCTCGCGGATGCGCGTGCGCTTGAGCGTGTCGACGTACGACGCCAGCGAGTACCCGTTCGTGATGACGGCGAGGTCGAGCCCGCGCGCCGCGGTGCCCTCGACCATGCCCTCCACGATTCGCCGCGCCTTGGGGCTCGGAAGCAGCGGCTCTCCGCCGAAGAGCGTGACGTACTTCTTGCGGTCACCGAAGGTGTCGTCGACGTACTCGAAGAACGCGTTCAGCACGGCCTCGCCGTCGCCGCCCGGAGGAGGCGCGTACTCGTCCTGGAAGCAGTACGAGCAGCCGAAGTTGCAGACGTAGCTCGGTACGTAGAAGATCTGGATCTCGTCGGTGTCGCGCGACTCGAGGAAATCGAGGTACGCCGCGCGGTAACGGCGCTGCTCCTCTTCGGGGTCGACGAGGTAGCCCTTCTCGGCCAGCTGCGCCGCGTCCGTCACCTCGCCGCGGGCGAGGCGTTCGCCGTCGTCCTTGGGGAGCACGTCGGCCTGCCCGCTGAGCAGGTTGACGAGGAGCCAGCGCTCGTCGCCGTGGATCTGGGTCAGGATGTTGTGCTTGGAGAGCTGCATGCGGGGTGGCGTCTCTTCTTCTCTTCGGGGCGGGCGGCTGCGCGGGGCGGGGCCAATTTCGCCCCGCGCCCGCGCTCTCCGCGGGACCTTAGTCGTGGCAGCCCGCCACCAGCTTCGACTGCTTCGCGCAGCACTGCGCGACGACCTTGTCGGCCTGGGCGGGGGCGCAGCACGCTTGCTGCGCCTGGTCCTTCTTCGGTTTGATCAGCGACTTCAACGATCACCTCTCTTCTCTGATTCGGCGCACCATGCGCCGACGTGCTTCAAGCGCAGCAGCCGCCGGCGGCGGGCTTGCGGCCGACGAGCGTGAAGCTCGCCACGGTCGCCCGCCCCTTGCGGTAGGGCGCGCTCTCTTCGGTCACCCGCACGTCGACGAGCCCCGCGCCGACCACCTCGGCGAGGTACTCGTCGCGCGTGACGGCGCCCGCCCAGCACTCGGCCACCGCCTCGGGGTTGGCGCGGTCCTCGGGGGCGATGGGCTCCACGGCGTAGATGTCGCTGACGACGAACTGCGCGCCCGGCTTCAGGATGCGCGCGATCTCCCGCCACACGCGCGGCTTGTCGGCCACGTGGTTGAGCACGCAGTTGCTCGTCACCCAGTCCGTCGACGCGTCGGGCAGCGCGATCGCCTCGAGATCGGAGCGCAAGAAGGTCACGTGGGTGACGCCGAGCTTGCGCGCCGTCTTGCGGGCCTTTTCGAGCATGGCATCCGTCACGTCGATGCCGTACACGTGCCCGCCGGGGCCGACCTTGTCCGCGAGGCGCAGCACGTCCGTCCCGCGCCCGCTGCCGAGGTCGACGCAAACCTGGCCCTCGGTCGGCTCGCACCGGGAGGCGGCGACTCCGCAGGAGAGGCAGCAGGAGGACTCGGCGAGCTCTTCATAACGGGTCTGGATGGCGGCGGTCGTCATGGGGGTCTCGGCCCGTTCGAGCCGCGGGGGGGCGATTTGGGTTCAGGCCCGGGCCAAGCGCCCTACGTGAGACGCGGATCGCGCGGCCTTGGGCGGTGGTCCCGTTCTTGTCTTGGCCTGACCCGGGCACCCCAGGCACAATGCGGGCGTGCACCCCCGGAGCGCGCTCGCCTACCTCCTCGCCTCTGCGGCAGCTCTCGCGTTCGTCGGTTGCGCGACGAGCGCTCGTGTCGCCGAACGACACCCGGTCAGCGCACCCGTCGTCCACGGCGCCCACGCGGTCGCGGCCTCGAAGAACCACGACCTCACGTCCGCGAGCGCCGACGCGAAGGCCGCCCCCGACGCGCCGCCCGCCCTCGTGGGCCCCGAGCTCCCGCGTGGCGGCCGCACGCTCTTTCCACGGTACCGCCTCGTCGGTTTCTGCGGCACGCCCGGCGGGCCCGCGCTCGGGGCGCTCACCGGCAACCTCGCCGCCCCCGCGAAGGCGCTCGCGAAGCTCGCCGAGCAGTACGGGGGCGACCGGGAGGTGCTGCCGGTCTTCGAGCTCATCGCGGTCGTCGTGATGGGTGCGCCCGGCCCGGACAAGACGTGGCGACGCCGCGTGCCGGATTCGGTCGTCGACGAGTACCTCAAGGCGGCGCGCGCGGCGAAGGCGCTCCTCCTGCTCAACATCCAGCCGGGCCACTCGGACTTCCTCACCGAGGTGAAGGCGTTCGAGCCGTGGCTCCGTGAGCCGGACGTGGGCATCGCCCTGGATCCCGAGTGGGCGTTGTGGCAACCGGACCAGAAGCCCGGCGCCGTGTACGGGCAGACCACCGGCGAGGCGGTGACCGAGGTCGCCGCGTACCTGGCGGGCATCGTGCGCGAGCACCACCTGCCGGAGAAGGCGCTCGTCTTCCACCAGGTGAACGGCCACGTCTTCAAGAACGAGGCCGCGCTGAGGGCGCAGCCGGGCGTGGTCTTCGTGAAGAGCGTGGATGGCCTCGGCCTAACGGGTGCGAAGATCGCCACCTA
Source organism: Polyangiaceae bacterium (assembly GCA_035470765.1). GTDB lineage: Bacteria > Myxococcota_A > Polyangia > Polyangiales > Polyangiaceae > DASXHD01. Next base: position 4,421 of record DATIQP010000531.1, read on the forward strand.
CCACTACCTCGTGAAGTCGCTGGCGCCGGAGGTGCACCCGGGGTTCAAGCTCTTCTTCGACGAGGACGTGAGGTTCGGCGGCAGACTGATGGGGCCCAAGGAGGTCATGGCCCTCACGCCGCTGCCCGAGTACGTGATGTACGAGTGACGGTGGGCGAATCGCGCTAGGCTTCACGCCCCGAGATGCGGGAGCCGCAGCAAGACACCGTGGAGCGATGGGCGTGGGACTACGTCCACGCGTCGACCCTCGCCGACAAGCTCTCGCCGCCTCCGCCGCCCGACGGATGGGAGCGGGGGGGCGCCGCGCGCCGCATCGACTCGCCGGGGAGGCCGGGCGAGCTGCACATCGTGGGCAAGGCGAAGAAGACACGGGGCCTCGACGGCGAAGAAGGCCGCGCGCGAGCGCTCCACACGTTTCTCCACCACGAGCTTCAGGCCGCCGAGCTGATGGCGTGGGCGCTGCTCGCCTTTCCGGAGACTCCGCTCGAGTTTCGAGCGGGCCTGCTTCGCATCGCGCGCGACGAGATTCGGCACATGGGCATCTACGCCGAGCAGATCGCGCGGCTTGGCTTCGGCGTGGGCGCCTTCGCCGTTCGTGATTGGTTCTGGGAGCGGGTTCCGACCGCGAAAACGCCGGCGTCGTTCGTCGCGGTGATGGGCCTCGGGCTCGAGAGCGCCAACCTCGAGCACGCGGCCTCGTTCGCCGCGCGCTTTCGCCAGGTGGGCGACGAGGATGGCGCGCGCGCGCAGGAGCTCGTCGGCCGCGAAGAGATCGCCCACGTTCGGTTCGGGGTCACCTGGTTCGAGGCGTTCGCGGCGCGGCTCGACTTCGAGACCTGGCGGCGCGCGCTGCCCGAGCCCCTCACGCCGCTCTTGATGCGCGGCCATCCGCTGCAACGCGACGCGCGACGCAAGGCCGGGCAACCGGAGCGCTTCATCGACGAGCTCGAGGCATGGACCCCCGATACGCCTGGGTGCTGAACCTCGACGCCGAGCTCGAGCTCGCCCGGGGCCCCGGTTACTCGCCGAGCGCAGGCGTCGCGCGAGCCACGGCGGCGTTCGCGGGCCGGCTGTGCGGCTCGCTCCTCCGGGAGGGCGACGTCGTCGTCGACGCGCGCTCGCGCGAGGGCTCGGCCGCCGGGCTCGTCGGACGCGCCTTCTGCCCGACGCCCAGGGCCATCGCGACGCTCGTTCGCGCCGGCGCCGATCCGGAGCCTCATCCGCCCGTCCACGTGCTCCGCCGCGTGGCCTCGCGCGCGTTCTCGGCCTCGCTCGGGGCGACGATGCCGAAGGCCGCGTTCGTCACGAGCCTCGACGAGGCGATGGCGAGGCTCCGCACCGATCCGGCACCTGGAACTGGCTGGCGCATCAAGCGCGCGTTCGGTATGGCGGGCCGCGGTCACCGGGTCGTGGGTGCCACGCCCCGTGACGTCGACGTCGCTTTCCTGGCGAGCTGGATCGAAGAGGGAGGCGTACAGATCGAGCCGAACGTGCGGATCGCCCGTGAGTACGCGCTCCACGGTCGGCTCGCTCGAGATGGCTCCGTGCGCCTCGGCGCGCTGACGCGCCAGCGAGCCGACTCGAGCGGAGCTTGGGTCTCGAGCGAGCGCGTCGAAGATGGAGACGTGACCGCCGCGCTGGAGGAGCAGGCTCAGCTCGCCGCACGCGCCCTCGCGGACGCCGGGTACTTTGGCCCGTTCGGCGTCGACGCGTTCACCTACGAGGGCGACGGCGGCCACCTCTGCTTGCGGGCGAGGAGCGAGATCAACGCGCGCTACTCGATGGGCTTCGGGGTGGGATTCGGAGACTCTCGATGACCGACACGAACGCGTCTCCCCTCGAGCTGTCCGAGAAAGAGCTGCGCGCCATGGTCGAGCGCGCGACGCGCGAGGTGGTGCGGCACGTCGCGTCGCTTCCGAATCAACCGATGCACGCCACCGGGGGCGGCAAGAAGCTGGCGCGATCGCTTCGCGAGCGCCTGCCACGAAGCGGCGTGGACTTCGAGCGGCTCGTCGGGCAGCTCTTCGGCACCGTCATTCCGCGTTCCTTCAACACGGCGTCCCCCGGCTACCTGGCCTACATCCCTGGCGGGGGCTTGCTCCACTCGGCCGTCGCCGACTTCATCGCCGACGCGGTCAATCGCTACGTCGGCGTGTGGCTCGCGGCGCCGGGGCTCGCCCAGCTCGAGTCGAACGTCGTCGAGTGGTTCTGCGAGATCGTCGGCTACCCGCGGGCGCCGCGGCCTGGGGGGCTGCTCACGACGGGCGGGTCGATGGCCAACCTCATCGCCGTGGTGACCGCGCGCGAGAACACCCTCGGGGAGGACTTCTCGCGTGGCGTCGTCTACGTCTCCGATCAGGCCCACCACTCGGTCATGAAGGCCGCCCGATTCGCCGGCCTGCGCGCCGATCAGGTCCGCGTCATCGGCACCGACGCGCGCTTTCGAATGCGGGTTGCCGACCTGCGCAAAGCGATCGCGTCCGACGTGCGCAGCAAGAAGGCGCCGTTTCTGATCGTCGCCGCCGCTGGAACCACCAACACGGGCGCCATCGACTCGCTCGCGGCCCTCGCGGACCTCGCAGCCAAGAAGAAGATGTGGCTCCACGTCGACGCCGCGTACGGCGGGTTCTTCGCGCTGACCGAGCGGGGCAGCCGGGCCCTTGCGGGGATCGCACGGGCGGACTCGATCGCCCTCGACCCGCACAAGAGCCTCTTTCTACCGTATGGCACCGGCTCGCTCCTCGTTCGCGACGCCGAAAAGCTGAGGCGCGCGCACGCCATGCACGCGAGCTACTTGCCTCCGATGCAGGACGACGTCGACTGCACCGACTTCTGCGACCTGGGGCCCGAGCTCTCGCGAGACTTCCGCGGGCTGCGCGTGTGGTTGCCCCTCAAGATGCACGGCGCCGACGCCTTCCGCGACGCCCTCGACGAGAAGCTCGACCTCGCCCGGGACGCGTGCGAGGCCGTTCGCGCGATGCCGCACGTGGAGATCGTCGCCGAGCCCCAGCTGTCGCTCTTTGCGTTTCGCATCGGCCCTGCGTGCGGCGAGAGCGGCGCGGCGCTCGACGCGCTCAACCGGCGCCTGCTGCGCGAGATCAACCGCCGCCAGCGCGTCTTCATCACCGGGACGACGCTCGCCGGGCGCTTCGTGCTGCGGGCGTGCATCCTGTCGTTCCGGACCCACGCCGATCGCATCGCCATGTTCGTCGAAGACGTGCGAGCCGCCATCGCGCGGCTCGGGCTCGAGGGCGCTCCTGCGAAACGCCGATAGGCCGAATCGCACGCCGTTCGGTTGATCGCAGAATCTGCGGTGGGTGTCGGCGGCCGTGTGGCATGCGCGCTGCACGGTGGTGCGGATGCGCCGCTCGAAGGTCTTCGCGCTGGCCATCGGATGGGCCGCCGCCCCGCTCGCGCAGAGGTCGCCCGGAGCGGAACGGCAGGGGCAGCGATGACCTCTCGAATGGTCGCGTGGTTGGTCTCGGCCCAGGTTCGCAGACCGCTCGTGCCGCTCGTCCTCGCCGCGCTCGTGACGGCCTTCTTCGCCATCCATGCTGCGCGGCTCACGCTCCGAACGCAGTACGACGCCTTCCTCCCGAAGAACGCGCCGAGCGTCATCGAGCTTCGCCGACTCGAGGCGCGAACATCGAGCTCGCAGACGCTCCTCGTCCTGCTCGAAGGAAGCGACCGTGAAGCGCTGCACCGCATGGGCGACGCGGTCACGGCCGAGCTCCGCGCGCTCGGGCCCGCGATCGTGTCGAGCGCCGAAGACGGCACGCAGCACGCGCGCGCGTTCGTTGCGCCACGGAGCGCGCTCTTCTTGAGCACGTCCGAGCTCGAGCGCATCAAGCGCCAGGTCGACGAACGCTGGGACTACGAAGTGCAGAAGGCCGACGGCCTCTTGCTCGACGAAGGTGTGCCGCCCCCGCCGCTGCCGACGCCGGAATCGCTGCGCCACGAAACGAACCTCGTCGACCGCTTTCCGAGCGGCTACTTCGAGAGCTCCGACGGCACCGCGCTCGTCGTCGCGGCGCACTCGCCGATCCCCGGCGGTGACCTGCCGCGCGTCGAACGCGCGCTCGCCGCCATGCACGCCGCGGTCGATCGGGTCGCCCGCAGGGCTCCGGAGCGCGCATCCATCCGCGTCTCCTATGCCGGTGACATGCCCACGGCGTTCGCTCAGTACCACGTCGTGCTCACCGACCTGCTCGACGTCGGCGTGGCGGGCGTTGCGCTCGTGCTCGCGGTCGTCGTTCTCTACTTCCTTCGCGCGCGCGCGGTGCTCGTGATGGGCGTGACGATCCTCGTCGGGCTGGTCTGGACGTTCGGGCTCACGCAGATGGTCATCGGGCACCTGAACGCCGCCTCGGCGTTTCTCGTCAGCATCGTCGCCGGCAACGGGATCAATGTCGGCATCCTCTATCAGGCGCGCTTCTTCGAGGAGCGCGCTCGCGGGGCCGATGCTCCGGAAGCGATTCGTCGCGCGGTCATCGCAACGTGGCAGCCGACGGTCATCGCCGCGCTCGCCGCCGCGGCGTCGTACGGCTCGTTGCTCATCACCGACTTCCGCGCGTTTCACGACTTTGGGCTGATCGCCGCGGTCGGGATGCTCACGTGCTGGGTCGTCAAGACGTTGATGGTGCCGCCACTCCTCGTTTTCATCGAGCGTGTGATGCCCGACAAGCGGGCAGGTCGCCCGCTGCGCGCATTCGAGATGGCGTACGGGAGACCGTTCGCGTGGCTGGCGCCCCGCGCGCCGCGCCTGGTGCTCGCGGCTGGCGCCGCCGTCGTGGTCGCCGGGGCAATCGCCGGCGCGCGCTACATGATGCGCGATCCGCTCGACTACGACGCGCGCACGCTGGAGACGAGCGATCCCAACGGCGCGGAGCTCAGGCGCGCGTGGACCGTGTGCAACGGAATCCTCGGCGCGAGCCAGGGGGCCATCGTCGTGGCGACCGACTCGGAGGCGGAGGCGTGCACGTTCGCCGACACGCTTCGCGCGCGCTGGAGGGCCGCGCCTGACGGGAAGAAGCCGTTCGCCGCGGTCCACGCGCTGGGAGACTTGGTGCCGCCGGACCAACAGGCGAAGATCCCGATCGCGTGCGAGCTCGGCGATCGCCTGCGCCGCGCCCACGAGCGCGGCCTGGTCAGCGAGGGCGACTGGAACAAGCTCGCCGAGATCGTCCCGCCTCCCAACCTTGCCCCGTTCGCGGTCCGCGACCTCCCGGACGACGTGGCGGAGCCGTTCACGGAACGCAACGGCACGCGTGGCACGCTCGTCCTCATCGATGCGACGCCCGACACGTCGAACGATCTTCGCAGCCTCGTTTCGTTCGCGGACGCCTATCGCACGACGAGGCTCCCGAATGGAAAAGTGATCCGAGGCTCGGGCAACGCGGTCGTCTTCGCGGACATTCTCAGCTCGGTCACGCGCGACGTCCCGCGCGTCATCCTGCTGTCGCTCGCGCTCACGATCGCCGTCGTCATCGTCACGTTTCGCAAGCGGCCGCGCGACCTCTTTGCGGTCCTGTTCGCGCTGTGCGCCGGCATCGCCGGCGTGGCGCTGTATTTGTATTTTGGAAGCATCAAGATCAATTTCGTCAATTTCGCGGCGCTGCCGGTGACGCTGGGCATCGGCGTCGACTACGCGGTCAACGTCGCGCAGCGCTACGTCGAGAACGGGCGACGCGACGTCGCCGCAGCGCTCCGCACGAGCGGCGGCGCCGTCGTTCTCTGCAGCTTGACGACGCTCCTCGGGTACATCGCGCTCGTCGGATCGCACAACCACGCCATCCGGAGCCTGGGCGCGATCGCCGCGGTCGGCGAGGCCTGCTGTTTGGTCGCCGCCGTCGTCGTGTTGCCGGCGCTCTACCGCGTAATCGACCGAAGTCCCAATCGCGACTGAGCGCCTGAGGCCTGCGCGGGCCGACACACCACTTCACTTCGAGGCTCATCCTCCGTCGAGCTCGTGTCCGAGGTGCGGTACGTGCCTTGCACCCAGGAGTGCGTCTGGAGGCGCCCATCATGGACTCGACCGTTCACTGGCTCACCACGGCGTTCGATGGAATCGTTGCGTTCTTTCCGAGCCTCATCGCTGGGCTCGTCATCCTGCTCGTCGGTTACGTCGTGGCGAAAGTGCTGTCGCGCGTGACGCGGGCGGTCGCGCGGCGCTTGGGCTTCGAGCGGATCATGGCGCGCCTCGAGGTGGGCAGCCCCGACGATCGCGCGAAGAGCCCGAGCTGGCTCGGCAGCGCCGTCTTCTTCCTCGTCATGCTGGTCACGCTCCTCCAGGCGTCGCGTGCTTGGCGGCTCGAGCTGGTCGCGACGGGGCTCGCGCACGTCATGGCCTACGTGCCGCACGTGATCGGCGCGGCCTTCATCCTGGGCATCGCCCTCTACGCCGGTAACTGGGTGCGCGCGCGGCTCGTGCGCGCAGGCGCCGAGCGCATCGGCGTGAGCGGCCTCGTGCCGTCCGCCGTCCGCGCCGTCGTCATCGGCGTCGGCGCCTTCATGGCGCTCCGCGAGCTCCAGATCGCACCGGAGATCGTGAACGCCGCCTTCATCATTCTGCTCGGTGCGGCTGGCGTCGCCGGGGCGATCGCCTTCGGGCTCGGCGGGCGCGACGTCGCGGCGAAGATCACCGCGTCGTGGTACGAGCGTCGCGGGACGATCCCCTGGAAGAAGTCCTCGGGCCGAGGAACCGAAGCTCCCGCAGGGGGAGCCGAGGCTCCCGCGGAGTGACGGTCTCGATGACCTCTCCGTAGGTCCGGCGTGAGGGTGGAAATGCGCTTCCAGCAGTTCTCCTTTGGCTCGATCCGGATCGACGACGTGACCTACGAGCACGACGTGGTCATCGACCGCGGGAACGTCCGCAAGCGAAAGAAGAAGCCCTCGAAGAGATTCCGCGACGAGTTCGGGCACACGCCTGTTTCGGTCGAAGAGACGATCCCTTGGCAATGTCGTCGTCTGATCATCGGCACGGGAGCGGGCGCCCTGCCGGTGATGGATGACGTGAAGCGCGAGGCCAAACGCCGCAAGGTCGCGTTGCTCGTCGTCCCGACCGCCGACGCCATCGGGGAGTTGAAGAAGGACCCTCGCGGAACGAACGCCATCTTGCACGTGACGTGTTGATCGCGAGCCGTCGCGAGCGGGCTCGCGTGGGCTCGCGAGGCGGCGCGCACGGACCTCCGCGACACCCCATTTTCTCGTCGAATATGCGGTGGCGCGTGCGGCACGCCTTTCGCACGCGGCCCGGCCCGAGTGAAGCTGTCCCTGGCGGTCTGGAGTGTCGTGCTGGTATGCGGTTGCACCGCATCGGGGCCCGAGCCTGCGTGCACGGGTGCGGGCCAAGCCGTCACCGTGTGCGCCACGGGCGCGACGGTCAAAGGCATCGACGTCTCGAAGTACCAGGGCACCATCGACTGGTCGAAGGTCGCCGCCGCTGGCATCAAGTTCGGCTTCGCGCGCGTGAGCGACGGCACCCAGTACCCTGATTCGTTCTTCGCGGCGAACTGGAAGAACATGAAGGCGCAAGGCTTGGTGCGCGGCGTCTACCAGTTCTTCCGCGCGAGCCAGGATCCCATCGCACAAGCCGACCTGCTCCTCACGGACGTCACGAACGCCGGCGGGTTCGTCCCCGGGGACTTGCCACCCGTCATCGACGTCGAGACCGCGGACGGTCAGACCGACACGACGGTGCGCGCGCGCATGCAAGCGTGGCTCGATCACATCCAGAGCGCGATCGGCCGCAAGCCGATCATCTACTCCGGGCCTTCCCACTCGGCGATGCTCGGCAACGGGTTCACCTCCTACCCTTTGTGGGTGCCCAACTGGGGTGTGAGCTGCCCCAACCTCACGTCGAGCTGGACGACGTGGACGTTCTGGCAAGACTCGGATCAGGGCAGCGTGAGCGGCGTGGCGGGAGCCGTCGACACCGACCTGTTCAACGGCTCGCTCTCCGAGCTTCAGGCCTTCGCGAGCGAAGCGGCGTCCGACGCGGGCGCGCCGTCCGGCGACGCGGGCGCCTCCGCGACGGACGCGAGCGCGAGCGACGCTTCGGCGACGTCCACGCCGGACGCTTCCGCGCCGCCCACCGACCCCTGCGCGCCCTGACTCGAGGGCTATGGGTTTGGGTTCGGGGGCACCGTCGGGAGCAGGACGCTCGGGCGCTCTGCGACGTGACACCCGAAACAATCGAACCCCTTGCGCGTGGGTGCGTCGTAGCTCGGGCGCCCGAGCAGCGCCGCCATCGCCGGCTGGACTCGTTCGCGCATGAAAGTGTTCATCTTCGCCGTCGCCGCCGCCGCCTCCTCCGAGCCATAGATCGATGCAGCCTCACCGCTGATGCATGACGGGTCGAGCGCGAGATCGGGGTTCGGCATCTTCCAGCCGACGGCGCGGTTCGTGGTGTGACAAGGCGCGCAGTCCATCTTCGGATACTTGTGCGGGTCGTATTCCATGAAGACGGCCTTCATCCGCGGCGCCACGGTGGACTTCATGTAGGCCATCTTCTGGTCGCGGTTCATCGAATCCCACGGGACCAGCGCCGCCGGCGAGCTGGCGGAGGCCCCGCTGCACGCGGCGAGCGCCACGAGCGCGCCGAGCCGCACGAACGAGACGCCGAGGGGGCGCGGCCTGGGTCCCATCAGTACTTCCGGAGCATGCACCCGAGCGCGTTCGTCTCCGGCTGCCTGGGAGGTTTGCCCGCGAGGAGATCATCCAGCGCGTCGCGCACGTAGGGGGTCGCGTCCGGATGGCGCGTCACTCGGTCCGAATCGAATCCCCCTCGGTAGCGGACGTGGCCGTCGCGATCGACGATGACGGTGTAGGTCGCGCTCTCCGCGCCGAGCGCGTTCGCGAGGCGAGCCCCGTCGTCACGCAACAGCGGCATGCTGTACTCGCTGGCCTCCGCAGCGAGGCTCTCCGGCGTGGTCGTCACGTCGGACTCGACCGCGAGGAATTGCACGCCGCGCGGCGTGTAGGCCGCCGCGAGGTCCTCCAAGGGGTCGCGGTGCGACGCCATGCACGGACACGTGGACGACACGAACATGATGACCGTCCACGGCGCGCGGTGCGTGAAGTCGGTCCAAGGGCGCCGCGAGCCATCCACGCCGACGAGGGATGCCGGCGGAGGAGCGTGCGCGCAGGCCATCGCCAGCAGCACGAGCAAAAGCCCGAGGTGTCTCCGGAACATCTTCCTCGGCACGATCATACGAAGCGCGCGCCCACGCGCGGATGCTTTCGATCAAGCCGTACGGTCGTGCCGCTCGACTACGGAACGCCCTGCACGCTCGAGTTGGTGATGGTGATGCTCTTGGCGTTCGTGCCGACCGCGGTGCCCGCGTTGGTCACGCTGCCGGATTGGACGACCGTCCAGTGGCCGCCGGTGTTGCCTTGGAGCGTCGAGTCGATGATCGACAGGGTTCCGCCGAAGTTGTCGCTAGTGAAGAAGATGCCGCCGCCGAACGCGTTCGTGCCGGCCGCGTTGTTCTCGATGTCGTCGCCGCACACGACCACGTTGAAGTCGTTGCCGTCGGCGTAGAGCGCGCCGCCGTTTCCGCCGGAGCCGATCTCGTTCTGTCCGTTGTTGATGACCGAGCACTGGCTCGGGTCGTTGTTGTTCGCGTCGTGGCCGGTGCCGACGTTCCCGGTGAGCAGGCTGTCGTAGACCTCGAGCTCGGCGTTGAGCGCGCCGATGGCGCCTGCGTTGCTCGCGGCGTTGTTCGTGAACGTGCTCGAGACGACGATCACGCCGCGCTTGCTGCCCATGATGTAGATGGCGCCGCCGCCGGTGTCGGGGCCGAGCGGCGCGGCGTGGTCGTTCGTGAACACCGAGTCGATGACGACCAGGTTCCCGTCGCGCATGTAGATCGCGCCGCCTTCGCCGTCGTCCCAGCCCTGTGAGCAGGGCGCGGGCGCGGTCGGGATGGCTTGCGTCGGGTTGGTCTTCGCGTTCGACAAGCCGATGTGCTGGACCGTGAGCGAGTTGTCGTTCGCCTTGTAGTTGGCGCTGTCCCAGCGGAGGATTTGCACGGCGTTCTGGCCGTCGAGCGTGACGCGGCCGCCGCCGTCGATGACCGTGTTCCTGTCGATGGGGACGTTGATCGTCGCGCTGAGCGCGATCGTGACCGGCGCAGCGCCGCACGAGAACGTGACGATGCCGCCTTGCGTGACCGCGGCCTGGAGCGCGGCTTGAGTGCAGCTGCCGGGCGTCCCCGTGCCGACGACCGTCGTCGGATTCGACGTGTCGACCGCCTTTCCCGCGGCCGGCACGCTGATCGACGTACACGAGCCGTTCGGGTTCCCGCCGTGAATCAGCCCCGCATCGCTGGTCGTCGTTCCGGTGTCGACGTTGACGGGAGCGTCGCTCGTCGTGCCGCCGTCCGTCGGCGTGCCCGAGTCGGGGTTCGAGGAGCTCGATCCGCAGGCGAACGCAAGCGGCACCATCAAGAAGAGCGAGCGGCGCATTCACGGATGATAACACCGATGTTGTCTCGGACGGGTACCTGCTGGAGACTCGGGGGCGATGCTACGACGGTTCTTTGCCGCCCTCGCGGTCGCCGCGCTCGGCGTGTCCGCGTGCGGCGCGCGAACCCAGCTCGCCTCCCAGCAGTGCGGCGATCCGGGCGGCACGTGCGTCACCGTTTCGAACGTGTCGAGCAAGGTGATCTACGCCTGCCGCGTGCACGCGCGTTACCTCGTGGTGGAGGAATCGCACGACGGTTTGATCCCCGTGTGCCTTCCGCCGAGGCTGAATCGCTGGACGGGCACGCCAGCGCAGGT
>DATIQP010000532.1:0-15231 GCA_035470765.1 Polyangiaceae bacterium
GACGACCGCGGCGCCGATGACGCCGATGAGGAAGCACACGACGAAGAGCGAGACCGCGCGCGATCGGGCGCGGCGTCGCTTCACCTCGGGCGGCTCCGACTCGGGCAGGTCTTCTTCGGCGTCGAACGACGGGCTCGGCGCAGACGGAAAGGAGCCGCGCATCGCCCCAGGGGGTGCCGCGGGCGGCGGCAACGCCTCGAGGGGCTGCACCTTCTGCGTGCGGTCGTGACCGAGCGCCGCGGGCGGCGGAGCGGGGATGTCGTCCAGCGTCGTCTCGACGCCGGCGGGCTTGGGCTCGGGCGTGGCGGCCGCCGCCGGCGGCGGCGTCGGCGTCGGCGGTGCGGGAGGGCGCGCCGGTTGTGCGGGCATCGGCGCGGTGACGGGGGAGACGCCGGGTGGGATCGGCGAGGTCGCGGGCACTGGGGACTTGAGCGCCTCTCGCGCCTCCGGCTCGAGCTGCATGCGGCTGGTGCGCTGCATCGCGGGCAGCTGCACGGCGGGCCGAACCGACTGCAGCAAGGGCCTCGAGACGAAGTCTTCCGCCGAAAGGCCGGCGAGCTTGGCTGCGTCCATGAGCGCCCGCCCGAGCGCGCGCCCGTCCGGCTCACGCGCCAGCGGATCCTTCGACAGGTTGCGCATCACGACTTCCGCGATGGGCTCGGGCACGTAGCTCGCCCGCACGATGCTGCGCAGCGGCGGCGGAGAATCATGGATCTGCTGGACGAGGAGCGCGACCGCCTGCTCGCCCTCGAAGGGCGTGCGCCCGGCGAGCATCTGGTAGACGAGCGTCGCCGTCGCGTAGACGTCGCCCGGCGGCCCCACCGCCTCGCCCTGCGCGCCCTCGGGAGAGATGTAGCGCGCGGTGCCGAAGATGAGCCCGGCGGCGGTCGCCATCGACTGCTCGCCCCAGTTGAGTCGCGCGATGCCGAAGTCGAGGACCTTGACGAAGTCGGGGTCGGCGCCGCGGCGCACGAGCATCACGTTCTCGGGCTTGAGATCGCGGTGCACGACGCCCGTCGCGTGGGCCTCGCCCGTCGCGTCGCACAGTTGCAGCGCGACGTGGAGCGCGCGCGGCAGATCGAACGCGCCGCCCGCCGCGGCGAGCGCGCTCTGGAGCGAGAGCCCGTCGAGGTACTCCATGACGATGTACATCGAGCCGTCGGGGAGCTGGCCGACGAGGTGCACGCCGACGACGTTCGGGTGGAGCAGCCGCGACGCCACCTTCGCCTCGCGGTGAAAGCGCGCGACCAGCTGCTGGTTCGCGGAGAGCTCGCGGTGCAGGATCTTGACCGCCACGTCGCGGTCGATGCCCCTCTGGAACGCTCGGTAGACGCGGCCCATCGCCCCCACGCCGACGAGCTGCCGGATCTCGATGTGCCCGGAGAGCTCGCGGCCGAGGTACGGATCGGGCACGACCGTCGCCATGCCGCCGTCGCCCGCGGGCGCGAGCGAGAGCGGCGAGCCGTCGTTCGGGCAGAAGAGGGCGTCCATGCCGAAACGCTCGCCGCATGTCGGGCAAATCTTTACGGACGGCCTTGCTTCGGCGGATCCGGACGCGCCCTTCACGCGCCACATCCTAGCACGTGCGATACCAACGCCGTTCGGCGGGTTCTCGCACGCTCGCCGCGTGTCGCCTCAAGCGTGCGCGCATGCTTTGCCGTGCTCGCCGCGCTCGCTGTCAGGGGCCGCAGAACAGCGGGACGATGTCGAAATAGCCCGTCTTGAAGTCCGGGACGGCGCATTGCCCGAGTCCACCGTCGAGCGCGCACTGGGCCTGAGCGTACGTGCTGCAGCCGCCGGTCTCGGCGCTCTGGGTGCACTGCTCGTAGAGCTGAAGGCTCTGCGCGTCGACCACGGGACACTGTGCGTCGCAGGCGGCGCCCTCGCAGTCCAAGTTGGCCTGGACCCGCGCGGCGCAGCCCGTCGGCGAAGAGTCGCTCGTCACGATCGCAACGCAGCCCGCCACGTTGAGGGTGACGATGCTGGCGCTCTGCTGGACCATCGGCCCAGGGCTGCTCGGTGGCGTCATCACGCACGCCATGCACCCCGGGTTGCTCTGCTGAAAGGCCTGACATGTCGTCGCGGGCGCGCTCGAGGCGAAGCACGCGACGTACAGATCCTGGATCTGCTGCGACGTGCAGGCTCCCTTGTGGACCGCAGGAGGGACGAACGCGGGCGGCGTGAACGTCGAGACGTCCGCTGGCGTCGGGCACGCCGGCGGGGGCGGGCTCGCGTCGACGAGCACGCCACCGCAGAAGGACGTGGCGTTCGCCGGCTGCTGCCAGTACTTGCAGCCGTGAGCGTCGGTGAGCTGCTTCCAGCCCGGCGTGTCGGGTGTGGGCATGCCGTCGCAGGCGGCGCCGCATGTGCCCAAGCTCGACCAGCCGCCGAAGCTCATGCAACACCCGGGGGACGTCGAGGGCGGACAGCAGACGCCGGTCGTCGAAGCGTCACCCCCTCCGCCGTCGGTCCCGCTATCGAGCTTGCCTCCGCACGCCGCGGCCACGACCCAAGACGCCAAGACCAGCCAGCGCACCGTCATGGCCGGGACTTCGTCGAACGCCGCTTCTGCGCCTTCCAGCTCCGACTCTCGCCCACGCTGGCCTTCTGGGCCGCGGGCTTGGCCGCCTTGATGCGACTGCCCGTCTTGCGCTTGTTCACGTAGGGGTCGTAGCCGGCCGGCTCCTGCTCCGCGCCGCCGCCCTTGCCGTCGAGCCCGCGCAGCTCGTCGCGTAGGCGCGCAGCCTTCTCGAACTCGAGGTTCTCGGCGGCCGCGAACATCTCGGCGCGGAGAGCGCGGACGCGTTCGGCGAGCGCCTCCTCGTCGTCCTGCCCGCCGCCCTTGTCGGTCGAGCGGATGCGCGGCACGTCGTAGTAGTCGGTCGTCCCGGCGGCGGGGTTCACGTTCAGGATGGCGCGGATGACCGTCTGCGGCACGATGCCGTGCTCGGTGTTGTACTTCTCCTGCAGCGTGCGTCGCCGCCCCGTCTCTTCGATGGCGTTCTTCATCGCGGGCGTCATGTGGTCGGCGTACATGATGACGCGCCCGTTCACGTTGCGCGCCGCGCGGCCGATCGTCTGGATGAGCGAGCGCGGGCTGCGCAAGAAGCCCTCCTTGTCGGCGTCGAAGATCGACACGAGCGACACCTCGGGCAGGTCGAGGCCCTCGCGCAAGAGGTTGATGCCCACCAGCACGTCGAACTCTCCGAGGCGCAGATCGCGCAGGATGTCGATGCGCTCGAGCGTGTCGATGTCGGAGTGCAGGTACCGCACGCGTACGCCGAGCTCGCGGTAGTAGTCCGTCAAATCCTCCGCCATACGCTTCGTGAGCGTCGTCACGAGCACGCGCTCGTTCTTCTTCGCCCGATCGCGTATCTCCTCGAGCAGGTCGTCGACCTGCCCGGACACGGACCGCACCTCCACCACGGGGTCCATCAGGCCCGTCGGCCGGATGACCTGCTCGACGAAGACGCCCTTGGTCCTCTCGAGCTCGTAGTCGCCCGGCGTCGCCGAAACGTAGATGCAGCGGTGCGCGCGCTCCTGGAACTCCTCGAACTTGAGCGGCCGGTTGTCGAGCGCGCTCGGCAGGCGGAAGCCGTACTCGACGAGCGTCTCCTTGCGCGCGCGATCGCCGCGGTACATCGCCGAGAGCTGCGGCACCGTCTGGTGCGACTCGTCGATGACGCACAGGAAGTCCTTCGCGAAGTAGTCGAGCAGGGTCGGCGGCGGGTCGCCGGCCTTCCGCCCCGAGAGGTGGCGCGAGTAGTTCTCGATGCCGTTGCAGAACCCCATCTGCTCCATCATCTCGAGGTCGTAGAGGGTGCGCTGCTCGAGGCGCTGCTTCTCGAGGAAGCGCCCCTCCTTGTCGAAGAAGTCGAGCCGATCGCGCAGCTCGTCGCGGATCGACGAGATGGCGCGGCGCATCTGCTCCTGCGGCGTGACGTAGTGCGAGCTCGGGAAGATGGCGACGTGGTCGGTCGTGCCCTTCACGCGGCCGCGCAGCGGGTCGACCTCCTTGATGGTCTCGATGGTGTCGCCGAAGAACTCGACGCGAATGGCCGTCTCCTGCTCGTACGCCGGGAAGATCTCGACCACGTCGCCGCGCACGCGAAACGTACCGCGGTGGAAGTCGATGTCGTTGCGCTCGTACTGGATGTCGACCAGCTGCCGCAGCAGCTTGTCGCGCGGGAACTCCTCGCCCACCTTCAGGTCGACGAGCAGGCCGTAGTAGCTCTCAGCCGAGCCGATGCCGTAGATGCACGACACGCTCGCCACGATGATGACGTCCCGGCGCGAGAGCAGCGAGTGCGTCGCCGAGTGGCGCATGCGGTCGATGGCGTCGTTGATGATGGCGTCCTTGTCGATGTACGTGTCGGTCGACGGGACGTACGCCTCGGGCTGGTAGTAGTCGTAGTAGCTGACGAAGTACTCGACCGCGTTCTCGCCGAAGAGCTCCTTCATCTCACCGTAGAGCTGGGCGGCGAGCGTCTTGTTCGGGGCGAGGATGAGCGTGGGCCGCTGGGACTTCTCGATGACGTTCGCGATGGTGAACGTCTTGCCCGAGCCGGTGATGCCGAGCAGGACCTGGTGGGCGTCGCCGCGCTCGAGCCCCTGCATGAGCTCGGCGATGGCCTGCGGCTGGTCCCCCTTGGGGGTGAAGTGCGTCGTCAGCTTGAACACGTGGTCTGCTCTAGAGCGCGCAGCCGGGTTTCTGGCTACGCGCACTTCCGTATAGAGTCCGATTTCGCGAGGCGCTGCGCAAGCGCCGCCGGCACGCTGGAATTTGCGGAGACTTCTCGGTAAGTCAGGGGCGTCCACACGGAGACAGCCCATGCCTACGCGATTGGTCGAGTGCGTCCCGAACTTTTCGGAGGGGCGCGACCGCACGAAGATCAAGCGGATCACCGACGCCATCGAGGCCACCGCTGGCGTGACGCTGCTCAACGTCGAGCCAGGGGCAGACACCCACCGCACGGTGGTCACCTTCGTCGGCACGCCTGAGGCCGTCCTGCAGGCGGCCTTCTCCGCCATCGCGACGGCGGCGCAAGTCATCGACATGCGGACGCACTCCGGGGCGCACCCGCGCATGGGAGCGACCGACGTCTGCCCGTTCGTCCCGGTCGAAGGCGTCACGATGGAGGACTGCGCCGAGATCGCCCGGCGCCTCGGCGAGCGCGTGGGACGGGAGCTCGGTATCCCCGTGTACCTTTACGAGGCGGCGGCGACGCGGCCCGAGCGGCGCAACCTGGCCGACATCCGGCGCGGGGAGTACGAGGGCCTCGCGAAGAAGCTCGCCGATCCGGAGTGGAAGCCGGACTTCGGACCCGCGGAAATGAACGCCGGCGCGGGCGCGACGGTCATCGGGGCGCGGCCGTTTCTCATCGCGTACAACGTCAACGTCAACTCGACCGACAAGAACCACGCCGCCGACATCGCGTTCGCGCTTCGCGAGAAGGGGCGCGTCGCCCGCAGCGGCAACACCGCGCCCTACTACTCGCGCGGCACGAAGCTCTCGTATCGCGAGGGCAGCTTCCCCTGCGGCACCTGCTCCTTCGTCGGCACCAGCTACGAGGCGGTCGCCGCGCACTGCGCCCAGGAGCACGGCTACGATCTCGGAGAGCTGCTGCGAGCCAACGAGCTCGAGCCGCCGAACGTGGTCGGCAAGAACGTCTACCGCCCCGGCCTGTTCCGGGCCTGCAAGGCGATCGGCTGGTACGTCAGGGACTACGAGCGGGCGCAGGTGTCGATCAACCTGACCGACTTCAGGGTGACGCCGCCGCACGAGGTGCTCGAGGCGTCGCGCAAGCTCGCAACGGAGCGCGGCCTGGTCGTCACGGGCAGCGAGATCGTCGGCGTCGTCCCGATGCAGGCGATGATGCAGACGGGCAAGTACTACCTGCAGAAGCAGGGTCGCACGCTGGGTCAGCCGGTGGGCGACGTCCTGCGCACCGCGGTGACGTCGCTCGGCCTGAACGACGTCGCCCCGTTCGACCTGCGCACCAAGGTCCTCGGCTTGCCCGTCGTCCCCGCGACCGCGCTCGTGCAGCGGACGGTGCTCGACTTCACCGACGAGGTGTCGCGCGACTCGCCGGCTCCCGGCGGCGGCTCGGTGGCCGCGCTCGCGGGCGCGCTCGGCGCGGCGCTCGCTTCGATGGTCGCCAACCTGACGTACGGCAAAGAGGGCACCGAGGAGCGCGACGCGGAGCTCGGGCGCGTGGCCGAGGAGGCGCAGCGGCTCAAGGACCAGCTCGCCCTTGCGGTCGACGCGGACTCGGAGGCCTTCCAGGGCTTCATGGACGCGCTGCGGTTGCCGCAGGGCACGGCCGAGGAGAAGGCGCTGCGCACGCGCAAGATGCAGGAGGGTCTCAAGGCCGCGGTGCAGGTGCCCTGGTCGACCGCGGAGGCGAGCTACGGAGCGATGCAGCTGGCGCGCTCGGTGATCACGCACGGCAATCCGAACTCGCTCAGCGACGGGGCGGTGGGCGTGCAGATCGCCTACGCGGGCGTCCGAGGCGGGCTGTGGAACGTGCTCATCAACCTGAAGGACATCAAGGACGAAGCGTACGTCGCCGAAAAGCGTGCGGCGTGCGCGTCGCTGCTCACCCAAGCCAAGGCGCTCGCGGAGGAAGCGGGCAGCGCGGTGGACGAGCGGCTCGTCGCGATGATCGAGAAGAAGAAGTAGAGAGAGGGAGGGATGCCCCCCCTCGGGCGGCTTCGGCGGCGTGCTCGCGCCGCCACGGGACACGCGAGGAAGCGCTCGCGGCGCTGCGCGCGTCCGCCTGCAGGCGCCCGTCCCCCCCACGTCGGCCGCTCCGCGGAGCGCGCGACGACCTCGCGGCCGCCGGGGGGGATGAAGAGCGCTCGCGGCGCGGACGGTCACGCGTGACCGCTCGAGCGGTCATCGATGACCGCTCAGCCGGCGACATGGTGACTCTCGCCCGGCGCTCGATGCCCTCGCATTCGCGCTCCGGCACCCTCGCGGCGTTGCCGCCAACGTTGGCGGCTCGAGTCGCCAACGTTGGCGCGCGCGGAGGGGCGCCGCCGGGCGAGCCGGTGGCGCGCGGCGTCAACTCGGCGATGAGATCCGTGCTCGGGCTCGTCTTGGGGGACGCTCGCCCCACGCCGCCCTTGGGAAGCTTCGTGATCGGGGCGCCGTACTCGATCGGGTGATGGCGCGAAGACTCGTCCTGTTGGCCCTTGTGCTCGTCGCCACGACCGATTGCAGGCGAACGCCACCACCACCCGTTCCCGCGATGCACACCGTTCGCGCCGGCCACGACGTGTGGGAGGTGCGCGATCCCGTCGGCGGGGTGGTGCCGACGGCGACGGTCGTGAACGACACCGTTTGGGTGGGCGGTGGATTCAACTCGACGTCGTTCTACGGAATTCGAGCCGCGACGGGCGAGGTCACGTCGGCGGCGCTGTTGAACGACAACGGCGCAGGCCCCGTCTCCGCAGCGGACGACGCGATCGCGTACACGTCCGAGAGCTGCACCCTCTACAGCGCGGACGCGACGACCGGAAAGGTCCGCTGGTCGAAGTGGCTCGGCGATCCGCTCGTCTCGCACCCCGCGGTTGCGTCGAACGTCATCTACCTCGTGGCGCCGACGGATTTGACGGCGACGACTCACACGCTGTTTGCGTTCGACGCGCACACGGGCCAAGAGCGCTGGCGCGTTGGCGTCGGACCCGACGCGATCGGCGGTCCCGTCGTGAACGGCGACGCCATCTACGTCGCCACGCAGGACGGCGCGCTGTCGCGCTTCGATCGGGAGGGCCACCTCGCCTGGACGGAGCCCGTCTCGGCGACGAGCGCGCCCGTCGTCGCGGGCAGCACGATCTTCGTGGCCGTGCGACGAGACAAGAAAGGTGCGGCCTACGAAGGCATCCTGCGGCTGGAGCAGTCGGGCGACGGCAGCGGCCGACCGGAGCTCGCGCGATCGTGGCACATCAAGCTCGCGCCGTTCTCGGCGGTGTCGCGAGACGCGCAAGATGGCTTCGGCGAAGGGATGCCGCGCTTCCAAGCGGCACGCGAGCACTTGGGCAGCGATCAGTCGCAGACGCTCTGGTCTTGGCAGGGCGCGCGCCCCGTGCTGGCGGGCGACCGCGTCTTCGCCGTGCTCGACGGCAAGCTCGTCGCGCTCGCCGCGTCCGATGGCCGCGAGGTCTGGTCTGCTCCCCGCGCCAGCGCCCCGCCCGCGGTGCGCGGCGGACGCGTCTTCGTCCCCACGACCGACGGCAGCCTCGAGATTCACGACGTCGAAAAGGGCCACACGCTCGAAACGATCCCGCTCGGCGGCACCGCCGCCACGTTTCCGCCGGTCCTCGATCGCGACCGCGTTATCGTCTCGACCAACGACGGCCGCGTCGTCTCCATCGCCGTCCCGTAGACGACCCCCGCCGCCCTCCACGCATCACTGGCGCATCTGAGACGCGGCGGCCTTCGTCACGTAGAAGTAGCGCGGCCAGTGGCGGTAGTACGTCACGCGGAGGATCGGCGCGCCGTCGTTCGGGTCCGTGTCCTCGCCGAAGGTGCCGATCACGCGCACCAGCGACCCGCCGCCGACCGAGTGCTCGCCGACGTCGTCCTCGCCGTGGAGGGCGACGTTCGCGTGGACGACACCGAAGTCCGCGTCGCTCACGGTGACGCGGCACGTCGCGTCGTCCGCGTGGCTCTCGCACAGGTTGCGCGGCTCGAGGCGGCGCACGCTGAGCGTGAGGTACGCGCCGCCCCCCATGGAGCCGCGCGCCGTCACGATGCCGAAGAGGGCGACGGGCTTGCCCCGCCACTGCTCCGGCTGGCGTTGCGCCATGACCGGGTCGTAGTCCATGGCGCCCTTGGCGGCCTTCTCCTCGTCGCCGAGCGGCACGTAGTTGACCGCGTGCCCGTAGGGGCCCGCTCCCCCGCAGGCGACCAGCAGAGACAGACCGAGGCCGATGGCGACCGCCCGCTTGACCATCGCGGCGAGGGCCGCGCTGAAGGTGCTCATGCGACTAGCGCGTACGCAAAACCAGGCGCGCGCGCAAGAGCTCTCTCACCTCAATCGGGCAGGCCGCCGTCGGACGTAGCGCCGCCGCTGTTCGTGGTCCCCCCGAACCCCAGACCCGGGCACGAGTTCGCCAGAGCGAGGCAGTCCGAAGACAGCTGGCTCATGGCGTTGAGATCCGCGGCCTCCGCGGCGCTCTGCGAGCAGAAGGGCGTCTGCGACTCGAGGCTCTTCATCGCGTTGACCTCCTCGGTGAGACACTTGGTGTAGGTCGCGACCGTCGTGTTGCAGCTCGCGACCTGCTGGTCGAACGTCGCGCAATCGAGCGGCTGGTTCAGCCCGTTGGAGGTGTTCGCCGTCTCTTTCTGGACGCAGGCGGAGAAGTCGCTCTGGCAGGTGGTCGGATCGGTGGTGCCCGAGGTCGAGAAAGAGAAGCCGCAGCCCAGTCTCGCGATGTCCGTCGGCGAGAACGAGGCCTTCACGTAGTTGTAGACGTCGGTGCAGAGCTGGGTTTGATCGGTCGGGCTCAACGTGGCGGTGTTCTTGTTTCCGTCGACGCTCGTCACCGAGCCGCCGCAAGCCACACCGATGATGCAAAGAAGAAAGATGGAACGTCGCATGGTCGTCCTCCCAGAAGTCCGAGTGACCTAGCAACGCCCATTCCATCGAAAAACGACGGCAAAGCAGGAGCGATCGTCCGCGGCGTGACCTTCACTTCACAGCGAGCACGCTCGCGCGGACGCGGAGCGCGAGCTCGACGAAGAGCAACGCCAGAAGGAAGACGGCGATCTGCGACGAGATGTCGACCTGCGCCTCGGTCGCCCCGAGCCGCGCGGTGTCGGCGACCGCCTTCACCCGACGTGGACGGAAATCGGTCTCCTTGGCGACGGGCGACGCGACGCGCAGCTCTTCGCGATCGGACGCCCGGACGTGATAGGCGCCGATGCGCGACGGGACGAGCTGCAGCTTCCCCCCCTCGCGCGTGCCCAGCACCGGCCCCGCCGGCCCCACCACCCGAGCGGTCTCGTCGAGCGCCCACACGCTCCCCACCTCGGTTCGCCGCGGCGCCGCGTGCGCGTGGGCCGTCCCGACGAACGAGTCGAGCAGCGAGAGGAACGCCGGGCGCACGGGCCAGTCGCTCGCGTCGAGGGAGAACGGCAACGTCGCGATCCAGACCTCGCCGCGTCCGATCGTCCTCTTGGCGACGAGCGGCGCGCCGTCGCTCCAGGCGACCAGTGTCTCCAGGGACGTGACGTCCTCAGGGGCGATCGTCGCCCTGCGCCGCGCCGCGAGGTCCTCCAGGCTGCGCGTCGCCTCGCCGAGCAGGCCGGTCGGCGCGTCGGCGGCCACGCCCTTGACCGGTGCGTCGGCGAACGCGGGCGCGTGGTCGAGCGCGGGCGCCAGGGTCGCGCCGAGGGGCGCGGCGGCCGCGCGCGGGCCCAGCGCGAGGAGCATGACGCCGCCGCCGTCGAGCCACGTCCCGAGCGCGCGGCGCTGCTCCGGCGTGAATCCGGGCGGATCGTCGACGACGAGCGCGACGAGCGCGGAGAGATCTTGCGCGCGCTCGGGCACGGCCGGGATGGGCCGCACCGCGAAGTCGACGCGGAGCGCCGCGAGCGCCTGCTCGACCAGGGGCGGCCCCCCCGTGGCGACGGACTCGTCGCTCGCCTCGGCGACCACGCCCAGCGCGCCGGTCGTCGCGACCAGCACGGGGGCCGCGTCGTCCGCGGCGACGGCGTCCGACCCCGTCAGGCGCGCCTCGCGCTCGCCCTCCGGAGCGTCCTTCGGTAGGGGCACGGAGACTTCGTTCGACGCTCCGGCGGGCGCGCTCGCGAGCACGCGCTCGCCGAGTCGCACCTCGACGTTGCGCCCCGAAGCCGTGGCGCCCGGTCCGCAAGCGATGCGCGCGAGGACTCGCCCGCCGACTTCGTCGGCCGAGAGCAGCGCGCAGTCCTTCTCGTCGGACGCGATCTCCGCCAGCGGGGTCCAGATCGGCAGCTGCGCCGTTCTTCCCAGCTCCTGGTCCGACTGGCCGTCGGCGAGGTCGCTGAGCAGCACGATGCGCTTGTCGATCTGCGGGAGCGGTGTGAGCAGCGTCTCGGCGATGCGCAGCGCACCGTCGAGGTCCGTGCCGCGATCGCTCTCGGAGAGGGCGCCCACGACCTCGGAGACCGCAGCGAGCTCCGTGGTGGGAGCGAGGGCGACGCGAGGAGGTTTGCCAGCGAGCACGATCGCGATGGCGTCCCCGTCGCGCGCGCCGATCGCGAGCTCGCGCGCGGCGTCCTTCGCCCTGGCGAAGCGCGATCGACCTCTGGCCGTCGTCGCGCGCATGCTCATCGAGTCGTCCACGACGATCGCCACCGCCATCGACGCCCCCGACGCGCGGGACAGCGACAGCCGGGAGCAGCGCACGAGCGGGGACGCGCCGAGCAGCGCGAGCGCGACGATCGCCGCGGCTCGTATGCCGAAGAGCGCGCGGTCCTCCAGCCGGGCGCGGCGCCGGGCCCGCGGCGGCGCAGGCGGGACGAGCCGAGCCGCCGCGAAGGGCTTCTCGTCCGCGCGCAGGCGCCGCAGCCGGTGCGCGAGCAAGGGCGCCACGACCAGCAGGGCGATGCCGAGGGCGAGCGCAGTGACGAAGCTCATACCGGTCCCCTACCTGATGGTGGACACGATCGAGCGGACGATCGCGACCGGGTCCTCGGAAGTGGAAGCGCACACCAGGTGCGCGCCCCTCGCGAGCAGGTGCTCGCGGAAGCGCCGCTCGAGGGCCTCGAGCGCGGCGATGTACTCGCCACGCGTCGCCTCCGTGTCGGTCTCGACGAGGAGCTCGCCTTCGAGCGACCGCAGCCGCACGGTCCCTTCGAAGGGGAGATCGAGCTCGTCGGGGTCGAGCAACCGCACGACGACGACGCTCCGCCCGCGCGAGGCGAGCGCTGCGAAGCGATCCGCGGCGTCGTCCGGCAGGTCGAGCAGATCGCTCAGGACGACGATGACCGAGCCTCGCCGCGCCGCGCGAGAGAGCACGCCAAGCGCGTGGTCGAGCATGGGATCCTCGGCCATCGCGTCTCCTCCGGGCTGCACGTGCTCGAGCGAGCCCAGAATCCGCTCGAAGCCCTCGCGCCCTCCCGCGACCGGGACGGGCCGCGCTTCATGGCCCCCGATGTACGAGAGGCCGACCGGATCCCCGCTCGCGATCGCGATGCGCCCAAGCGCCGCGCCGACGAGCGCGGCCATGGCGAGCTTCGCGCCGGGAGCTCGGTTGCCGCGGTATCCCATCGAGGCGGTCGCGTCGACGACGATGCGCAGCGCTCGGTCCGTCTCCGTCTCGAACTGCCTCACGAGCAGGCGCCCGTGACGGAGCAACGCGTGCCGGTCGAGCCAGCGGAGATCGTCTCCCGGGACGTAGGCCCGGTGGCCGCCGAACTCGATGCCGGAGCCGCGCCGCGCGCTGCGGTGCGCGCCCGCGTAGACCCCCTCGGCGACGAGGCGCGAGCGGATACGGAGGGGGCCGAGGCTCCCCCAATCCAGGCTCGCGAAGCGTTCGCGCATGACGCTCGCGGTGCGCGTCCGTTGGCGCGCCATGGCTCAGGGCGCCACGCCCGCGGGCGGCTGCAGCGGCGCCATGGGCGCGAGGAGCTGCCGCGCGACGTCCGACTCGATGAGATCCACGCCCGGTCCGGCCGCCACCTGCTTGAGCAGCTCGTCGGCGGCGGGGCGATCCGAGAGGCGCTTGTCGAGGGCCGCGTAGAAGAGCGCCTCGGCCTTCTTGGAGGGGCTCGTCGCGGCGGCGAGGAGATCCTCGGCGCGCAGCCTGCCCGCGCCGAACGCCGCGAGCTTCGAGGCCCAGCCACGGTCGCTGGGGATGGAGGCGAAGACGCGCTCGGCGACGCCGTCGGACGGTGCGCGCGTCTGGCGCTCGACCGCGCGCTCCCAGAGGGCGTAGTAGACGACGTCCTCGTCGTCGAGATCGGCGCCGACGGCGTGGCTGAGCGTGTCGCGGGCCGCGGCAAGATCGCCGCGGACGAGCGCGCGCGATCCGGCGATCCCGAGCGTCGCCGCGAGCTGCGCCTTGTCGCGCGGTGCGGCCTCGAGCGCGCGCTGGATCGCGTCGTCGGCCCGTTTCGTCAGCCCGAAGCGGTCGAAGAGGCGCGCCAGGGCACGCTCGGTGCGGGCCCGAACCAGGGGGTCGTGCGAGGCCCCGCGCTGCGCCAGCACCGGCTTCAGCGCGTCGCCGAGCACCTGGCGAGCGCCTGCGTCGTCCTTCTTGGCGCGCAGCACGTCCGCCAGAGAGAGCGCGACCTCCGCGCGCGCGACGGGCTCTGACGCGGCCTCGTAGGCGGAGCGCAGGTGAGCGAGCGCACCGGCCTCGTCGCCGTCGTGGCGTTCGATCTTGGCGAGGTCGAGCACGAGCGCGGTGGACGGCTCGGCCGCCGTCGCCTTGCGCAACAGGTCGCGCGCCACCTCGAGGCGCCCATCCCGCAGCTCGATCTCGCCCATCACCCCCCGTACGTGAGCGGGCGTCACCTTGAGGTTCGGCGGTTTGACGTGCTCGGCGATGTCGAGGATCGGTCCCGCGGCGCGGAACGTGCGGCGCGCGCCGTCCGGGTCGTCCGCCTCGGAGGCCGCGTCGAGCGCCTCGGCCGTGATCTGCAGGGCGTAGCCGAGCGTGGCGGCGTCCGGGTGGGCCTTGCACGCGTCGGCGAGGATGGCCGGGCTCGCCTCCCCCATCTCGAACTTCTGCAGCAGCTCGGCGATGGTGAGCGCCGGCTCGAGCGCCGTCGGGTCGGCGCGGTAGGCCTCGCTCGCCGCGGTGAGCATCGCGCCCCAGAGCAGCTCACGGTCGATAATCGGATCGTCCGCGTCGGGGTCCTCGAGCCGCGACGGCGCGAGCGATTTGAGGACCTCCAGCCATCGGTCGCCGCTCGGCTTGTCGGCCAGCGCGCCCACGGCCGCGTGGAAGCGCCGGCCGCCGACCGTCAGCGATGCGCTCCGGCCGAGCAGCTCGTCGTGCTCGAGCGCGGTGAGCGCCCCGCGTGCGTCGCCCTGCCGGATGTAGAGGGCGAGGGTCGTCGTGCCCGCGGCCTGCCGCGCGCGCGCGGCCTCCACCCTCTCGAACGTGAGCGGCCCGCCCTCCCTCACGCGAAGCGAGCGCGCGAGCCACGCGCCGTTGGCAGCGGTGGCTTCGTCGAGGGCGGCCTGGCTCGGCTCGAGCAGCGCCCGCGCCACCGCGACGTGCTGCCGATCGGAGGCGCTGCCGAGGCTCGGGTCGTCGCCGTCGCGCGTCCAGGTCGCGAGCGCGTCGAGGTGCCACTTCACGTCGGCTTGCTCGGCCGGCGCGATGCGCAGCAGGATCTCGTAGAGCGCGCGCGCGCGGCCCTCGTCGCCGCGGGTCGACAGCTCCTTCACGGCCGCGTTGAGGGCCTCGACACCGTGCGGGCCGAGCGTGCCCGGCTTGAGGTCGCCCACGCGCAGCAAGTACAGCCCGCCCGTCACCGCGGCGAGCCCCCGATCCGTCGCCTTTCGGTGGAACAAGGCGGCGGCGCGATCCATCTGCCGCGCGACGACGCCTTGCAGACGCGTCTCGCGCTCGGGCGAGCGATCGGGCGACGTGAGTAGATCGCGCACCGCGCCGGCGAACGCGTCGTCGGTCACCTCGACCGATGCGGGAGTCCTGCCCTCCCCGACGACGCCGGGGCCTTTGCCATGCATGCCAGGACCGCACGCCAGCACCAGGGCGCACAGCACGGCCAACCAGCGGGCTTTCGTTCGCATTCGGGTCGGAGTCTACACAAGGACACCGGCCCGCGCTCGTCCTTGGCTCGGGGCCCCGGCTCCCCGGATTTGGGGTCGCGCACGCCTTGCAGAACCGTGACAGACGGGGGGCGGCGCGCGCGCTAGCTGATGAGTCGTGGATCACGCCATCGCCCCCACTCCGAGCTCCCGCGTGCCCCTCGCGCGTGCGGCGACGATCGCGGGACTCTACAGCTATGCGGAGTTCGGCGTGTGCGTCGCCGCCTTTCTCCCCGTCATGGCGGTCTCGTCGCTGCGCCATCGCGGCGATCCGACGCAGCGCCTGCCTGGCCGGTGGATGCGCCGCCTCGGCCGCGCGACCGGCGCGCTCACGCCGCTCTGGAAGTTCTCCATCGAGGGCGAGGCGCCGCCCGACATCGATCGCCGCGGCTACGTCGTGGTCGCGAACCACGAGTCGACCGCCGATCCATTCCTGCTCTCGTGGCTGCCGTGG
>DATIQP010000533.1:0-9565 GCA_035470765.1 Polyangiaceae bacterium
AGGTGACGCGACAGGCCCAGCTCGACGCCCTCGCGAGACAGGCCGGTCGAGGCCACGAGGGGCGCGACGACGGATGGGTCGGCCGCGACGCGCCTGGCCGCTTCGAGAACGCGCCGCACGTCGGCGATGCGCTGCGCCTCGCTCCTCATCTCCCGACCAGCTCGTCGATGGCGATCGAGCACCCTCTCGGCGGCGCGCCGGCGGTCCGTCCGAGCAGCTCGAAGCCCGCGCCCTTGCGGCGAACCCGGTCGGCGGTGACGACGGCGAACGCGCTGTCGACGTTGAGCAGATCCTCGATGCGGGCGATGCCGATCTCGCCGTCCGCGACGGGCTCGAGCGTCTCGGGGCTCACCGGCACGACGCGAGCCCACGGCGGCTCGACGTAGACCCCTGGCTCGCCGCCGCGCAACGTCGCCTCGTAGAACTGGCTCGATAGCTCGGTCATGCCGTACTCGCCCACCACGCTGAGCGCGTCGACGCAGAAGGCCTTCGCGACGTCGCGCCGCAGCGTCGCCGCGTCGACCTCGCGCGACTTGCCCTTGAAGCCGCCCGTCTGCATCACGCGCGTGCCCTCGGGCATACGAAACGACGCGTCGCCGAGCGCGTCGAGGAAGTGTACGTACGCGAACGCGGTGCCGAGGACGAGCGCGCGCCGCTCGTTCGAGTACATCAGCCGGACGACCCGCTCGTCGAGCGCCGTCAGATCGAAGACGCCTCCCCGCAGGAAGTACGTTTGCTCGGGCGGCGCCGGCGTCCCGAGCCGTTCGACGAAGCGCGCGATCATGTGGCCGAGCGACGAGTCGGCGAGCTCCTCGGGCGGTGGGCCGAGCACCAGGATCGGCACGCGGTCCGGGGCGTCCGGGAGGAGCGACGAGCGACCGAACGCCACCGCGCCCGCGTCGTAGGTTCCGGTCGAACGGAACCAGTGCACGCCGCGCGCGCCGACCGTCGTCCCGCTCGTCCGGAAGGCGATCTTGGTCTCGGCCTCCGGCCACACGGAGACCCGCGTGGCCTTGAAGGCGTCGGTCGGCACGGCGGGCGCCTCGGCGGCGCGCGAGATGTTTGCAATCTGCACGTTCTTGGCCGCGCAGAGGCGCGCGTAGCCCGCCGAGAAGGTCGCCTGGAATCGCGCGAGATCGCACGCCAGGGCGTCGAACGCCTCCGGCATCGTCTCGCCGCGCTCGAACGCGCGCACCCACGCTTGGGCTCGCGCGTGAAGCGCCTCGCTTTGGGACTCGACCGTCACGCCCGAGAGCTTGTAAAAGGTTGGGTCCAATGTCGAGCAAGCTCATCGCGGTGATTCCGGGGGACGGAATTGGCCCGGAGGTGATCGCGCAGGCCGTGCGCCTGCTCGAGCTCTTGCGTGAGCGGCACAAGCTGCCCATCGACCTCTGGCACCTCGACCTCGGCGCTGACCGCTACCTCAAGGACGGCACGACCTTCCCCAAGGACGTCTCGGAGCGAATCCGCAACGAAGCCGGCGCGGTGCTGCTCGGCGCGCTCGGCGATCCGCGCGTCCCGGGGCTCGAGCACGCGCGCGACATCCTCTTCGGCCTGCGCTTCGGCCTCGATCTCTACGCCAACTTCCGCCCGGTCAAGTCGCTCAGCGATCGCCTCGTCCCGCTCAAGGGCCGCACCAAGAAGGACGTCGACTTCGTCGTCTTTCGCGAGAACACCGAGGGCATCTACGTCAACATGGGCGGCCAGTTCAAGCGCGGCACGCCCGACGAGGTCGCCATCAACGAGGACGTCAACACGCGCAAGGGCGTCGAGCGGCTCATCGTCGCCGGCTTCGAGTACGCCAAGCGCAACGGCAAGAAGACCGTGCACATGGCCGACAAGTCGAACGCCATGCGCCACGCCCACGAGCTCTGGTACCGCGTCTTCTTCGAGGTGGCCAAGCGCTACCCCGGCATCGAGCCGAAGCACGTCTACGTCGACGCGCTCTGCCTGTACCTCGTTCAAGATCCGTCGCCCTTCGAGGTCATCGTGACGTGCAACCTCTTCGGCGACATCGTCACCGATCTCGGAGCCGCGCTCCAGGGCGGCCTCGGAATGGCGGCGAGCGCCAACGTGCACCCCGCCGAGCCCGGGCGCGTGGGCATGTTCGAGCCGGTCCACGGCTCGGCGCCGCCCCTCGCGGGCAAGGACGTCGCGAACCCGATCGCCAGCATGCTCACCGTGGGCATGATGCTGGCGCACCTCGGCTGGCCGGAGCTCGAGGCCCCCATCGAGGCGGCGTGTGCGCAGGCCATCGAGGCGAAGAAGTGCACCCCCGACGTGGGCGGCACCCTCGGAACGCGGGCGACGGCGGATTTCATCCTCTCGCAAATCTGAATCGGAGGCGGAAGACGCCTACATGTCCCCACGTATTTCGGGCGGGGAGGGATCGTTTCCCGCGGGCGCCCGTACGAACCAAGGAACGGCTGGGCCTGCGTGTCGAATGGGCACCTCCGCTTTTTCACGCTGCGTGGGGAACTTCCCGGCACGGCCGTTTGTCGCTTCGGAGTACCGATTCCCGCGTTTCTTGGCAGACTAGTGGCTCGGCGCTGCGGCGTCGCGAGGGAGCGAGAAGAATGGGCCTGCGCGTACTCAACACGGTGCTCCTGCTCGCGACCTTCGGGCTGTTCCTCGCGAGCGGCACGCAGCGCGAGAAGGCGGTGCTCGCCGATGGGCACGAGGCCGGTATTCGTTCGCTCGAAGCCGCCTACGCGGCCCGGCCCGACACCATCTCGCTGAAGGAGCTGGCGCAAGGCTACCTCGACGCGGCCGCGCCGGGGCTTGCGCTCAACGCGATCGAGAGCGCGCCCACGAGGCTGCGCGGGGAGCCGCACATCGAGCACACGTACGCGCGCGCCCTCCTGGACTCCGGCCGCGCCTCCGACGCCCTCGCCGCCGAGCAGCGCGTGCTCGCCGAGTGCGACCAGGTCGGGTGCGACACCTGGTTGCTCGCGTCGGCGACGCGCCGCGCGGACATCTTGAAGGAGCTCGAGAAGCTCGGCGTGGACGACGCCCAGGCCCACCCCGAGACCGCGTCCATCGCCTACCACGCTGCAACCCGCCAAGCCCGCCTGTCGATGTCCGTCCAGTGAGCGCGCGCAGGCTCATCGCCGGTCTGGGCCTCGCCGCAGCCGCCACGGGGTGCTGGCACGCCCGCGTCCCGGTGAGGCCTGCCGCCAACCTCGACGACGACGCGAACAACCCGCGGTTCTTTCCGCCGCCGATCGCGCTCGCAGTCCCCGAGGACGCGATCGTGCGGCTCGTCGGTCCGGTCACCACGTGCAGCGGCACCCTCATCGACGAGGACCTCGTCCTCACCGCCCACCATTGCGTCGTGGACGTCGGCCCCGACGGGGCGTTCAGCTCTCGCACGCTCTCGCCTCGCGAGATGCGCGTCGAGCTCGGCGGCGACTACCTGCCGTGGGGCGACGTGAGCATCAAGGACATCGTCACGCCGCCTTGCGGCGAGCGCGGCGGGCGGGGGGACGTCGCCATCGTGATCCTGTCGCACCGCCTCGTGGGCATCACACCGTACACGGTGCGTCTCGACAGGGCGCCGCGTGTCGGCGAGACGCTCGACCCGGCCGGCTTCGGGCGATGCTCGCTCTCGGGCGATGCCATCCGCCGCGCGGTGCGCGAGGGCGGTCCGGTGGCGTCGCTGCAGCCCGGCACGATCTACATGACCGCTTCCATCTGCCCCGGCGACTCCGGAGGGCCCGTCTTCGGCCGTGGCGGGCACGAGGTCGTCGGCGTGGTCAGCCTGAGCGCGATGGACGCCGACGAGCACACGCGCAACGCTTCCATCATGGCGCGCGTCGACGTCTTCCGGCCGATGTTCGCGCAGGCTCGACAGATCGCGGACGGCGTGAGCCACAGCGAGCTGCCACCGCTGACCTGCGGCAACTGAAGCCACGCGGCCGAGGCTCAGCCGATACGAATCGGGCAAACCCTCCGTTCGAATCGAAGGAAGCGCGCCGGCACCCAACGCCATGGCAACCGTGGCACGATCGGTGCTACGAGCAACAGAACATGTGCGGAATCGTCGCCTACGTGGGGGGCAAGCAGTGCGCCCCGGTGCTCCTCGAGGGCCTTCGGAAGCTGGAGTACCGCGGCTATGATTCGGCCGGCTTGGCCGTTCACTCCGGCCAAGCCGTGCAGATCACGCGCGCCGTCGGCAAGCTGGGCAACCTCGAGGAGGCGCTGCGCAAGACGCCGCTCACCGGAACGGTCGGCATCGGCCACACCCGCTGGGCCACGCACGGCCGGCCGAGCGAAGCCAATGCGCACCCGCACGCCGCCGGCGGCGTCGCCGTGGTGCACAACGGCATCATCGAGAACTACGTCGCCTTGCGGCGCGAGCTCGAGCAGCGCGGCTCGCTCTTCTCGAGCGACACCGACACCGAGATCATCGCCCACCTCGTCGCCGAAGCCATGCGCATCGAGCCCGATCTCGCCCACGCGGTGCGCGTCGCCCTCGCGCGCGTCAAGGGCGCGTACGCGATCGCCGTGGTCTCGAAGGACGACCCCGATCGCGTCGTCGTCGCCAAGAACGAGTCTCCGATCGTCATTGGCATCGGCCAGGGCGAGACGATCGCGGCGAGCGACATCCCCGCGATCCTCGATCATACGCGCGAGATGATCTTCCTTCACGAGGGCGAGATGGCCGTGCTCACGCGGCAGGGCGCCACCCTCATGACCATCGCGGGCGAGAAGGTCGAGCGCGCGCCGCGCCGCATCGACTGGTCGCCGACGCAGGCCGAGAAGAGCGGCTACAAGCACTTCATGCTCAAGGAGATCCACGAGCAGCCACGCGCGATCGAGGACACGCTGCGCGGGCGCGTCGATCTCACCACCGCGGAGGTCGTGGCCGAGGAGGTCGGTATTTCATCGGAGCTCGCGCGGAAGATCGGGCGCGTCTACTTCGTCGCGTGCGGCACGAGCTCGCACTCGGCGATGGCGGGCCGCTACTGGGTCGAGCAGCTCGCGCGCGTCCCGGCGGTGGTCGAGATCGGCAGCGAGGTGCGCTATCGGGAGCCGCTCTTCCGCCCCGACGATCTGGTCGTCGCCGTCAGCCAGAGCGGCGAGACCATCGACACGCTCGCCGCCGCGAAAGCCGCCAAGGCGCAGGGCGCGCACGTCCTGGCCCTGGCCAACGTGCTCGACAGCGCCATCCCGCGCATGGCCGACGGCGCGCTCTACACGCACGCGGGGCCCGAGATCGGCGTCGCCTCCACGAAGTGCTTCACCACGCAGCTCGCGGCGCTGCTGCTGCTCGCCGTGCACCTGGGCCGCAGCCGCGGCACCCTCACGCCGGAGCGAAGTCGCCGGGTGCTCGAGGCGCTATGGCACGCGCCCGCGCAGATGCGCGACGTCCTCGCCCAGAGCGACGCCCTCCGCGTCATCGCGCGCAAGTATCACAAGGCCCGCGACTTCCTCTTCCTGGGCCGCGGCACCGCGTTCCCCATTGCCCTCGAGGGCGCGCTCAAGCTCAAGGAGATCTCGTACATCCACGCCGAGGGCTACGCCGCCGGCGAGATGAAGCACGGCCCCATCGCGCTCATCGACGAGAACATGCCCGTCGTCGTCGTCGCCACCAAGGACGCGCACTACGACAAGACGCTCAGCAACTTGCAGGAGGTCAAGGCGCGCGAGGGCAAGATCATCGCGATCTGCACCCAGGGCGATGCCGAAGCGGCGAGGCTCGCCGACGATGCCGTCTTCGTCCCCGAGGCCGAGCCCGAGATCCTCCCGCTGCTCACCGTCCTGCCGCTGCAGCTGCTCGCGTACCACATGGCCGACCTCAAAGGGACGGACGTGGATCAGCCGCGCAACCTCGCGAAGACCGTCACCGTCGAGTGACGCGAGTCACTGGCAGATCTGGCTGCAGCTCGGCGGCTGGGTGCCGGTCTGGTTGCACGCCTCGTTGTTGATGTCGTTGATGCAGGTCTGCGCGTTGGCCGAGTTGTACGTGCGGCCCTGCCCGCAGGTCTGGTTCGCGCAGTTGGCCTGGGCCTGCAGTTTGATCTGGCAGTCGCCCTGGCTGGTGTAGCCGAGCGTCGTCTGGATCGTCTGGGCGTCCACGCACGAGTAGATCTTCGCGCAGATCGCGTCGACCCCTTGGTTGCAGGCGTCGGCCGGGCTGCCGGGCGCGCCGCTGCAGGAGACGATTCCGATGCCGACTGCACTGACCAGGAAGAGGGCCGTCTTCTTCATGGCTCGTTCATACACCAAACCGGCCCGCGGCCACCAGTCAGTGGCAAATGTCGGTCGTCGTGCAGCCGGGGACCGTGTAGCCCGGGTTGGTGATGTCCGAGCAGGAGGCGGCCCGGTAGTTGGCGACGCACGTCTCGGCGGCCCCGGTGTCGTAGTTGGTGCCGATTGGGCAGATGGAGACGGCGCCGGCGCAGTTGTTCTGGGTGAGCTCCTTCTGCTTGCAGTCGCCCGCCGTCGGGCCGTACTGGGCCTGGATGGCGGCGAGCTGCGCGCCCGTGGCGCACTCGTAGATCCGGTCGCAGAAGGCGTTGCCGAAGTCCTGACACGCTTGCTCCACGCTCGGGCCGCACGCGGCGGCGAGCGACGCGAGGAGCGCAAAGCTCGTGACGAATCCCTTCCGTGGCGTCATGACGGCGGACTTTGGCCTTCCGGCTTCGCCGTGTCGAGCCAGATCGTGACGGGCCCTTCGTTCTCGGAGACGACCCGCATGTCGGCGCCGAACTGCCCGGTCTCCACGCGGATGCGCTCGCGCGCCTCGCGCACGAAGGCCTCGTACGCGGCCTCGGCCTCCGCGGGCGGCATCGCCCCGTCGAAGCTCGGCCGCCGGCCGCGGCGCACGTCGCCGTAGAGCGTGAACTGGCTGACCACGAGCAGCGCGCCGCCCACGTCGAGCACCGACCTGTCCATCTTGCCCGCCTCGTTCTGGAAGATGCGCAGCCCGAGGATCTTGTCGAGCATCCACTGCCGTTCGGCGGTGCCGTCGCCCTTTCCCACGCCGAGGTAGACCAACAGGCCGCGCTCGATGGCGCCGCTCACGGAGCCGGCGTCCGTCGTTCCACTGCGAGCTCCCGCTTCGCTCGAGCGTGCGGCACTGATCTCGACGCGCGCCTTGCCGACGCGCTGGACCACCGCCCTCATCGCGCGGCCCGTCCGAGCTCGCGCCGCAGGCGCTCGACGGTCTCGAACCAGGTCTGGCGATCGTACTGCTCGTTGAGGATGCAGAAGTCCTTGCCGGACAGCCCGACGCAACCCAGCGAGTAGGTGCAGCGCGAGCAGCCGACGCAGCGCTCGAGGTACGCCGAGCCCGAGCAGCGTTCGGAGTCCTCGCAGTGCGAGCAGGAGAGGCAGTCGCGGCACGCCTCGCAGTGCGAGCAGTCGGTGCAGGTCTCGCAGCCGCGGCAGTAGTGGCAACGGGTGATTTGCTTGCAGTCTACACAGAAGGTCGAGTCGCGCGCGCCCGTGCACCGCTCGCAGCCGATGCAGCCAGTGTTCACGGCCGTCTTGCCGTGCTCGGTGAGCAGCTTGCGGAAGGCGGCCTCGAACTCGGTGCGCGTCATCGGAACCCGCGTTTCTAGCCGCGAAACGACGCCGTTTGAAGGTTCTGCACAACAAATTTGGCCCACCGGCCCACATGTAGGCATTTGTACGCGCATGAAGGCTACATCGCTCTCGCTGGTCCTGCTGCCCCTGCTCGTCGCCGCGCCCGCCGCGGCCGACTCTCACAAGGCCGTCCACCACCACAAGGCCGCCCGCGGCCCGACCGCGATGCACACCGGTACGGTCCACTCGAAGACGACCTCCACGCCGAGCCCGGTCGTCGTCCCCGCCGTTCACCACGAGGAGGCGGCGACGCACCCCAGCCAGCGCGCGGGCGAGCACGCCAGCCGGCACGGCCAGCACGAGGCCAAGCCCAAGCCTCCCTGCCTGCACGAGCCGATCACCGTCATGCGGGGCGTCGAAGAGGCGCGCTTCGCGCTCACCAAGTGCGACGGCTCGCCGCTGCCCGTCGCCGTCGACGAGCTCTCCATCATGGCACGGCCCGAGAGCGCGCCGAAGCCGGCGGTGCCGACCCAGGACCTCGCCAAGACTCACGGCGTCAACGTGTCGCCCGGGATCAAGCGCGTCGATCCGAAGCTCCTCGAGCGGTTGCAGGTCGTCGCGGACCACTTCGGAGCGGGTCACCCCGTCACGGTCCACGTCATCTCCGGCTACCGCCCCGCGAGCCTAGGCAGCTTCCACGCCACGGCGCAGGCGCTCGACTTCCGGATCGACGGCGTGCGCAACGAAGCGCTGGTCGCTTTCTGCAAGACGCTGGAGGACACCGGCTGTGGCTACTACCCCAACAGCAGCTTCATCCACATGGACGTGCGGTCGCCGGGCACCGGCCACGTGGCCTGGATCGACGCGAGCGGACCGGGCGAGGCCGCGCACTACGTGTCGGCGTGGCCGCCGCCCCCGGAGCCGCCGAAGGAGGGCTTCGTGCAGCGGCTGGCGAAGATTCTGCCCGAGGCGCCCGTGGACGAGCACCCCGCGAGCGTCGCGGCGCTCGGCCAGGCCGCCGGCGACGCCGTCTCGAGTCCGAACTGACCTACTGCGGCTACTGCGCGAGCTCGAGCGCGGCGCGCTTCACGTCCGAGACGTGGTGGTCGATGCGCAGCTCGTGATGGAAGACGTGGCGCACGACGCCCATGGCGTCGACGACGAACGTGACGCGCTTGGCGACCGAGACGATGGGCCAGAGGACACCGCAGAGCCGGGCGATGCGCCGGTCCGCGTCGCCGACGAGAGGGAAGGGGACTCCGGCCCACTCGGCGAACTGGCACTGCTTGTCGAGGCAGTCGGTGGAGACGCCGACGATCTGAACGCCGGCGCGCGCGAGGCACGGGAACTCGTCGCGAAACGCCTTCGTCTCCTTGGTGCAGCCGGGTGTGAACGCCTTCGGAAAGAAGAAGAGGACCAGCGGGTTGCCACGAAAGGACGAGGTGGCAACGGTGCGACCATCCGTGCTGCGGGCCTCGAACTCCGGGAGGTGGTCGCCTACTTTGAGCATGGGGTGCTGCAACGAGTTCGATGCCGGCGCGAGCCTGTTGGTTTCGGCACGGACGGCGCCATAATGACACCCGTGGAGGAAAACGCGAAGCCGCTAGCGGCAACCGATGCGCCAGACGCCGCGCCGGGCGATGCCGCCGAGGCCGACGTCTCGGGCAAGGATCCGATCCTGGAGGCCCTGTGGGTCAAGGCGCTCACCGCGTGGGATGACGAGAAGGTCCACGCCGCCCTGCTCGAGGCGGCGCTCCGGACGCAACACCTGCCCGAGCTGGCGGGCCGGTACCGGGCGCTCCGCGACGACGCCGAGAAGGGCGAGATTGCCAGGAAGCGGATCGACGCGATCGTGACCGCCGCGACGACGATGCTCTTCTCGATGAAGACTCCGCGCCCCACCCGGACCCCGGCCTGGCTGCTGCTGAGCGCGCTGGCGACGTGCTTCGTGCTGCTCGCGTACCTCGCGTACGCGATGCTGCATCGGTAGTCACCAGATCACGTCCTGATCCTCGGCGACACCCAGCGCGCC
>DATIQP010000534.1:0-8842 GCA_035470765.1 Polyangiaceae bacterium
GCGCTGGTCGACAAGTGCGGCAAGCCGGCGGGCCTGCTCGAGTACGTCAAGCCGGCCGAAGGCAAGCTCCACCACGTCAAGGACAAGCGCGACACGTTCTCGGTGAAGCTGCTCGGCGGCTACTGCTACCGCTACTTCGCCGTCGCGGACTCGACCATCAAGGACATCGACATCCTCGTGCAGAAGCCGGGCGGCGCCATCGTCGCCAGCGACCAGCAGACGCAGCCGGTCGCCATCATCGACTTCGAGAAGGCGTGGTGCATGGACGACGACGCCACCTACGAGTTCCACGTCGAGGTCGACGGCGTGGGCCACGGCGCCTACACCTTCGGGATCTGGACTCGCCCCAAGTGAGGGCGGCTAGTCGGCCGCGCGGACGCTCTGCGCCGGCGTGAAGCGGTCCAGCCAGCGGTGCATCCACACGATGAGCCCCGGCTGGCGGATGCGTGAGGTCAGCGCGAGGATCAGCGAGCCGCCAATGACGACGAGCGCGAGGGGTTTCTGCGTCTGCGCGCCGATGCCGTTCGACAGCGCCGCGGGCAAGAGGCCCAGCGTCGCGACGAGCGTCGTCATCAGCGCCGGGCGGAAGCGCTTCTCGCCGGCCTGAGCGGCGGCCTCCTCGAGCGGCAGCCCGTCCACGTTGTGGAGCTGCTGGAAATACGCCACGACCAGGATCGCGTCCTGGATGGCGACGCCGAAGATGGAGATGAAGCCCATCGCCGCCGAGACGGAGAAGTGCACGCCGGTCAGCAAGAGTGCGAGCGCGCCCCCGGTGCAGGACACGGGGATCGACACGACCGCGATGATGGTGTCGATCCAGTTGCGAGTCGCTCCGTAGACGAGGAAGACGATGAGCAGCAGCGTGAAGGGCACGATGACGACGAGCCGCCCGAGCGCGTCGCCGAGCTCGTTCATCTCTCCGCCCCACTCGAGGTGCGAGTCGTACGGCAGGTGCACCTTGTCGGCCACGCGCTGCTTCGACTCGCTCACCGTCGACGACAGATCGCGCCCGCGGACCGAGAACTTCACCGGGACGTAGCGCTTGCCGTCCTCACGGAAGATGACGCTCGGCCCTTCCTCCAGGCCGATGTGCGCGATCTGCCCGAGCGGCACGACCTGCCCCGTCGGGGTGTGGACCGTGATCTCGCGGATCGCCTCCAGCGACTCGCGGTACGGCTTGAGCCAGCGCACGGTCAGGTCGAAGTGCTTCTCGCCCTCGTAGACGGCCGTCAGGCCCATACCTCCGATGGCGGCCTGGATGACCTGATCGACATCGCCGGTGTTGAGGCCGAAGCGCGAGCAGGCGGCGCGGTCCGGCGTGATCTTGACGCTCGGCTGCCCGAGGGAGCGAAAGACGCCGAGGTCCTTCACGCCCCTCACCTCGCCCATCACGTCGGCGATGGCGAGGGCGTTCTTCTCGTTCTCGTAGAGATCCGCGCCCACGACCTTCACGGAGTTCTCGCCCTTGACGCCGCTCATCGCCTCTTCGACGTTGTCGCCAATCATCTGCGAGAAGTTGAAGACGACGCCGGGGAAGGCGGCGGTGGGCTCGCTGGAGAGCTCGTCGGTGAGCTTCTCCTTCGTGAGGCCGTGCTTCCACTTGTCGAAGGGCAAGAGCGGCGCGAACAGCTCGATGTTGTGGAAGCCGGAGACGTCGGTGCCGTCGTCCGGGCGCCCGATCTGCGACACCACCGTGACCACCTCCGGGTGGCGGCGGCTCTCGTCCGTGCACTTGTCCTTCTCGGGACAGCCGCGGAGGATGTCGCGCATCCGCTGAACGTACTTGCTCGACTGCTCGAGCGAGACCGACGTGGGCAGCGTCGCGCGGATCCAGAAGTTGCCCTCCTCGAGCTTGGGCATGAACTCGCCGCCGAGCAGCGGGAAGATGGCCACGCAGAGCGCGATGAGCACGACCGTCGACGCGCCGCCCAGCCACGGCCTGCGGATGAAGAGGTCCGACGGCGGCCGGTAGATGCGGTGCAGCGTCCGCATGACCGCGTTCTCCTTCTCCTCCGTGTCCGCCGAGATGAGCTTCGAAGCGAGCACGGGCGTGAGGGTCAACGCCATCACGACCGCGCCGGTCAGCGCGAACGCATACGTCCATGCCATCGGCGAGAAGATGACGCCTGAGACGCCGGTCATCGTGAAGAGCGGGATGAAGGCGACGGCCAGGATGAGCTTGGAGAACGCCATCGGCCCGACGACCTCACGCGCACCCGCGAGGATGCGGTCGCGCATCGTGCCGCGGCCGTGAGAGCCGAGGTGGCGGAAGATGTTCTCGATGACGATGACGGTCGAATCGACGACGATGCCGAAGTCGACGGCGCCGATGCTGATCAGGTTGGTCGACGTCCCGGTCGTGACGAGGCCGATGAACGCGACGAGCAGCGCGATCGGGATGTTGATGGCGGTGATGATCGCGGCGCGCGTGTGCCCGAGGAAGACGAACAGCACGATGGCGACCAGGCCCATGCCGAGCAGCAGGTTCTCGAGCACCGTGTGGGTCGTGAGCTTGACGAGGTTTCCGCGGTCGTAGATGGGCACGATCTTCATGCCCGGCGGGAGCAGGTGGTCGCGCTCGATCTGCGCGAGCCTCTCGTGGATGCCCTTGAGCGTGTCGGGCGTCTCGGCGCCGTAGCGCATGAGCACGACGCCCTCGACGATGTCCGGCTCCTCGTCGTGGCCGACCTGTCCGAGCCTCGGTGCGCCGCCGATGTCGACCGTGGCCACGTCCTTGACGCGCACCGGCACGCCGCCGTGGCTCTCGATGACCACGTCCTCGATGTCGTGCACGCTGCGCAGCAGGCCGATGCCGCGCACGTTGTAGCTCTGCTCGCCGATGACGAGCCGCTGCCCGCCGACGTTCTGGTTCGCGCGGCCGACGGCGTCCATCAGCGAGGTGAGCGTCACGTTGTGCCCGCGCAGCCGGTACGGGTCCACGTTGACGTGGTACTGCTTCGTCTCCCCGCCGAAGCTCGTGACGTCGATGACGCCGGGCACCTGGCGGAACTGCCGCTCGAGCGTCCAGTCCTGCGCGGTCTTGAGATCGCGCAGCGTGTAGCCGTCGCCCTTCAGCTGGTAGCGGAAGACCTCGCCGATCGCGTTCCATGGCGACAGCTCGGGCTGCACCCCCTTGGGCAGCTCGACGAACTGCATTCGGTTGATGACTTCCTGGCGCGCCGCCTCGTACTTCGTGCCCCACTTGAAGTAGCACTTGATGTCGGACAGGCCGAAGAGCGACTGACTCCGGATGTGATCCAGCCCCGCCATGCCCGAGAGGCCGACCTCGAGCGGGACGGTCACGTAGCGCTCGACCTCCTCGGCGCTCCAGCCCTCCGGCTGCGTGATCACCTCGACGAGCGGCGGGACCGGGTTGGGGTAGGCCTCGATGTCGAGGTCGCTGTACGCGAAGAGGCCCGCGCCGATGACCACCGCCGTGCACACGAGCACGACGATGGGCATGCGCAGCGCCACCGCGACGAGCTTCTGGATCATCGGCGCTGTTCTACATCATTCCGGAGAGCAAGATGCCGCCGGAGACCACCACGCGCGTGCCCTTGTCGACGCCGTGCTGGACCGGAACCCACTTGCTCCCCTCGCCCTCGTCGACCGAGACGGGGCGGCGTTCGAACTTCATGCGCCCGTCGGGGGCGCGGCCCACTTCCGCGAAGATCACCGTCTGATCGCCCATGCGGATCACCGCGTCGTGCGGCAGGGCGAGCGACTTCTTCTCGTCGACCGAGATGGAGACGGTCGCGAACATCTCCGGCTTCAGCAGCCCGTTGGCGTT
Source organism: Polyangiaceae bacterium (assembly GCA_035470765.1). Lineage (GTDB taxonomy): Bacteria > Myxococcota_A > Polyangia > Polyangiales > Polyangiaceae > DASXHD01. The sequence goes on from DATIQP010000534.1 coordinate 3,791, forward strand.
GTCGAACGAACAGCGCACCCTCACGGTGCGCGTCGCGGGGTCGAGCACGCCCGAGATCCAGTCGAGCTTGCCCGAGAAGACCTTGTCCGGGAACGCGACGACCTTCACGATGACCGGCGAGCCCACCTTCACGCGCGCGAGGTCCATCTCGTAGACGTCGGCGATCACCCAGACGCTATCGAGCTCGCCGATGGTGAAGAGCTCCACGGGGCTGCCGCCGCCGTAGAGGCCCTGCACCTCGATGCCCGGCGAGACGTTGCGCGCGATGACCTCCCCCTCGATGGGCGCCGTCAGCGCGTAGCCCTGCGTGACCTGACCGCCGCCGCCGCGGAACAGGCGGAGCTTCTGGCGCGCGCGGTCGATCTCGGCCTTCGCCTTGAGGTAGTTGTCCTGCGCCTGCTCGTAGTCGGCCTGCGAGGCGGCGTGCTGCTCGAAGAGGTCCTTCTTGCGGTGGTAGTCGTGCTCGGCGGCGCTGAGATCGGCCTCGGCCTTGCCCACGTCGGACGACGCGATGCTCATGTCGGGCGAGTCGATCACGGCGAGGGGATCGCCCTGCTTGACGCGCTGCCCGAGCGTGGCGTCGATGTGCGTGACGCGCCCGGTGACCGGCGAGTAGACGTGCGCGACCTTGGTGTCGTCGAAAGCGACGCGCCCGCTCGTGAGGATGGTGTCGTCGACGTCCTGCTCGTCGACGGCCGCCACTTCGATCTTGGCGTCCTTGATCTGAGTCTCGGTCAGCCACGCCTGCCCGGGCGGCGCTTGGGCGTTGTCGGCGGCGGCGGCTTCGTGCTTGCAAACCGCGGCGCCGAGCGCGAGCAGAAGGAGGAGGATTCTCGATCGCTGCATGACGATGGCCCGGTGAACCTAGCACGCAGCGCGCCACGTCACGAAACACGTGGAGATCCGGACGGAATTTCCGTTTTTCGCGGGGCGCCACGCCGCTTTTTCGGGAGGCGGGCGACGCCGCATGCCCCACCTCCGAGCGGCAGAGATGGCGCTCAGTTCGGCGGGCGGTTGGTGCTGACCGTGGTGGCCGACGGAGCCCAGCTCCAGTTGTCGAGCAAGACGCTCGAGTCGTAGATCTGGTCGCCGGTGTCCCAGATCATGAGCTGAAGGGTGATGGTCTCGCCGGGCGCGACCGGCGCCTGCGTGGTGAGCCAGCCGGTGGCCCCGCCGCCCGAGTCGGTCTGACCGCACTGGTTGTCGCCGCTGATGAAGAAGCCGGTGCCCGCCAGCTCGGTCGCGCCGAGCTTGCAGGTCGAGGCGCTCGGCATGCTCGGGCACTGGAGACCGGCGGGCGAGCACACGTCGAAGAAGCCGTTGTTGACGCTGACGGGGTTGCCGTTGCCGTCGAACGAAATGTTGAAGTCGTTGGACTTGCCCTGCCACGCGCTCGAGGTGAGCCATGCGACGAACGAGTCGTTGAAGTTCGTGCAGACGTACTCGGGCCACTCGCCGGAGAAGAAATTGAAGTCGAACGCGAAGCCTTGAGCGTTGGCGGGGACCTTGATCTTGAGGGTGACCGCCGAGACATCGTTCGCGACCGTCGATCCAGGGCAGCCCTGCGCGGCCTTCGGATAGCCAGGAGGCGGCGTTCCGGCGCCGGTCATTCGGCACGATGAGAAGCCCTTGTCCTGGCCCGTCGTGTTGCCGGGACAGCTATCCATGTTCTGCGCATAGCCGGAAGAGAGGATGCCCAGCGCGGAGCCCTGACGCGCGGTCACGTTCGTCCCGAACTTGGGCTGGATGCCGTGCTGGTGCGCGTCGGGCGCATTGGTGCTGTTGTAGCCCTGCGTGTACGTCGCCGAGACGACGCCCCAGTGTGTCGCATCCGCGGTCTGACAGAGGCCCATCGCCTTGGCGAAGTCGGACGCGGGCCCCGTCTGCGCGAGGCCCTGGTCGCAGGCGCCCTGCGGGTTGTCGACGGTGCCGTCGCCGTCGTCGTCGCAGTTGTTGCCGGGGATGTCGTAGTTCAGCGGGTTGGGGTTGCAGCCGCCGCCGCCGCCACCGCCGTCGGACGCGCTGCCGTCGATGCCGCAGAAGGGGCAGCCGCTGTCTCCACCCCCGCCGCCTCCGCCGTCACCACCGCCGCCACCTCCTCCTCCGTCTTTACCAAAGCCGGATCCGCTGCCCCCCGAGCAGGCAACGGCCGAGATCGAGGCGAACATCCAAAATAGAAGTGTGGTGGACCGCATCGTGTGGCTCCTAAAGAAAACGACCCTGATGGTGCCTGATGGCCGCCGGTCCCCACCACCGTCGGCGCCGCTCGTGCCGACCGCTTTCCGCGCAACCGCGTGGAATCTACAACGAACCCTTCGCTCGCGCTCTCCGAAAAATGGCTTTTTCACATTGGATCCGCAGGGATCCACGGCCCTTTTCCGATGACGATCGAGATTTACGATCGACCTCGAATTTCACCTGCAGGTGCGGGCCCGCTCAGGAGAGCCAGTCGCGGTCGCGGAGCTTCTTCGGCAGGTACTCGTCGGAGATGAAGCTGACGCCCTTGGTGAGGAAGCTGTCGACCTCCATCTTGAAGCCGTTCTGGAGCGTGGCGTCGATCTCGCGCTGCCACTTCTTGTCGGCGAACCAGGGGTAAGCCTTCATCTCCTTGGCGCGCGTGATGTCCTTGTCGCTCAGCTTGATCTCCACGGCCTTGGTCAGCTTGAACTTGTTGTAGTCGAGGGCGCTCATGCCGATGAAGCGCACGCCCGGCACCGCGAGGCGCATGGACTCGTAGGCGAGCGAGATCGAGCCCTGCTTGAGGACGGAGTAGATGTAGAGACCCCAGGGATCGTTGTCGACGACGACGTAGACCGGGATCTTGAGCTCGTTGGCGAGGCGCTGCAGCAGCCGCCGGGCGCCGCGGGTGGCCTGGCCGCTGCTCGTCATGAGGATGCAGTTGTGCTTGCGCCAGAACTTGTCCTCGTTGAAGCGGCTGAACATCGCCTCCTTCTCGACGAAGAGCACGTACTCGGCCTTGTTGCGCACGAAGCGAACGGTGCTCGGCTCGCAGATGCTCGGGATCGCCCAGCCGCCGGAGCCCAGGCGCGCGAGGTCGATCTCGTCGCCCGAGTCGTTGATGACGAGGTTGCCGACCATCGCGCCCTTGCGGTTCGCGAAGAGGTGAAGCTCCTCGCGCAGCGAGTCGGTCGACACCTCGAGGTCCTCGATGACCGGGTCGCTCTCGTTCTGCTCCTCGAACGTGTTCTCGTTCGAGCCGGCGACGTTGTGCTTCGACATGTAATACATCTGGCGGATGCTGATCGTCTTGCCGGCGTCGATCAGCGTCTTGCAGCCGTTGGCGACGATCATCGTCTGCATGAACTTGCGCGCCATCGCCGTGTTGAAAAACTCGCGCGACTGCGTCTTGTCGCCCAGCTCGATGATGCGCCGCTTCTCGTTGAACGAGACGTTCGAGAGCGCGCGCACGCGGATCTCGATCGCGGGGTTGTCGCCCTTCTGCACGACGCGCCAGATGTCCTGCGCGAGGCGCTGGATCTTGGCGAGGGTCTTGGCGTCGGTCTCCTTGGTGGTGCCCTTGCCGGTCGTGGGGGACGCTTTCTTCTTGGCTGCCATGATCGTTTCCTAGTGGAGCAGCTCGAGCTGCTCGCCGCGCGTGGTCTTCTTCCCCTTGGGCGACGCCGCCGGCGGCGGCTTCACGGGCGGGGGCTTGGTCGCGGGGGGAGGAGGAGGCGTCGACCCGCCGTCGTCCTCACCAATGGCCTTCACGAAGTTCGGCAGAGCCTTGTAGAAGCTCTTCTCGATCTTCTCCTTGTCGGCGCTCAGGATCTCGCCCATCGCGGTGGCGACCTCGGGGATGTAGCGCTGGAAGAGCGAGAGGCGCTTCTGCTCGCCGAGAGCCTTGTCACGCGCGCGCAGGTGAGCGCCGAGCTTGCGGCCGCACTCCTGGAGCGCGAGCTTCATCTCGCGGAGCAGATCGTCGTAGTGCGCGACGGCCTCCTTCGCCTCGCTCGTGAACGGCACCCACACGCTCGCGAGGTGCACCGCGATGGCGAGCGGGCCGACCGGCAGCGAGCCCTTCGGCTGCGGCAGGTTGTACGCCTTCCAGTTGGTGTCGTAGACCGACTCGCTGATCGCGCAGGCCTTGGGCTGGTACTGCAGCGGCACGCGGTTGGCGAAGCGCATGATCTCCGCGGGCTCGTCGCCGGGCAGATCGCCGCCGTAGGCGAGACCGACCTCCACGACGAAGGGGTTGCCGCGATAGACCGACGGCGGACGCGTGGTGGAGATGTAGAACTCGGCCGCCGGGAAGCGCCGCTTGAGGCCTTCGATGAGCAGCTCCTCGCCGATCGGCACGACGCTCGTCGCCGGGGGCGCCATCACCTTCACCTGCCCGAGGGCGCGGTGCAGGCGATCGATCGCCTCGCCGTGGACGTCGACGGCGGGCGTCTTCGAGGGGACCTTCGCGAGCTTGCAGATCTCCTCGGCGACCTGCGGGCTCACGCGCGAAAAATCGCTCACGAGGACCTGCTTGACCGACTTGCCGGGCGAGTCCTGGAGCATCGCGAGGAGCATGCCGAGCTCGACGCCGTGCGGGTGCGGCTTGATCTCCTGCGGCTCGCGCGGCAGCTCGTCGCTCACGCGCGGGAAGAGGAGCGGCTCGCCCTTGGGCGGACGGAACTCGAGGCCCATGTGCGGGTTCGCGACGACCGTCTGCTCGAGGTACTCCTGCACGCCAGTGCGCCCGCCGCGGTAGGCGGCGACGAGCTCCATCTCGACGCGTGTGCCGTGGTCGCGCTCCCACTCGACGGTGTCGTCGCGGACGACGTCGGGCTGGTTGCGCTTGGTGTCGATGCGCAGATCGATCCGGAACGCGGGCCGGCCCCTGCCGGTCTTCGAGGTGATCGTGACGGGCTTGCCGGTCGTCAGCTGCGCGTACAGACCGGCCGCGCTGATGCCGATGCCCTGCTGGCCGCGCGACTGGCGCAGGCGGTGGAACTTCGACCCGTAGAGGAGCTTGGCGAAGATCTTCGGGATCTGCGGCTTGACGATGCCGGGACCGTTGTCCTCGATGATCACGCGGAAGCGCGA
>DATIQP010000535.1:0-16028 GCA_035470765.1 Polyangiaceae bacterium
CTGGTCCGGCTTGGTGACGAAGTCGAGCGCGCCGAGCTCGAGCGCCTTGAAGACGTTCTCCTTCTGCGCGTAGCTCGAGACGACGATCACCGCCGTCGGTTGCTTCGACATCAGGATGCGCAGGAAGGTGAAGCCGTCCATCCGCGGCATCTCGAGGTCGAGCGTGATCACGTCCGGCGCGAGCAGCGTCGCGAGGCGAAGGGCCTCCTCGCCGTCGGCCGCCTTGCCGACGACCTCCACTTCCGGGTTGCCGGCGAAGATCTCGGCGATGTTGCGGCGGTTGAACGCCGAGTCGTCCACGATCAAAAGGCGCAGCTTGCCGGGAGCCGTCGGGATCACTGCCCCGCCTTTCGCGGAGGGAGCGCGGTGCCCTCGGCAGAGCTCTCGTCGCGGGATGCCACAGGCTTTCGATACACGAGATCTTCGCGCAAGTGTAATAGCTCGAACGCGGTGGTGACGTTCAGCAGCGACTCGGAATGGCCGAGGAACAGGACTCCCCCCGGGTAGAGCCGGTCGTGGAACATGTCGATGGTGCGCCTGCGCGCGTGCGCGTCGAAGTAGATGAGCACGTTGCGACAAAAGATTCCATCCACTCTGCCGATGAGGCGCGAGCGGTCTTCGTCGAGCAGGTTCATCGAGCCGAAGTGGCAGAGGGCGCGGATGCGGTCCACGACGTGATAGCCGTCGGGTCGCTCGATGAAATAGGCGCGCTTGGCCTCCGGCGGGGTCGCGCGAAAGCTTGCCTGGCCGTAGACCGCCCGGCGGGCCGTCGTGATGCAGCGCTTCGAGATGTCCGACCCGAGGATCTTGATCTCCCAGCCGTCGAACAGGCCGGACTGGAGCACGAGCATCGCGATCGTGTAGGCCTCCTCGCCGGTCGAGCAACCCGCGCTCCAGAGCACGAGGCGCTTGCGAGCTTGCGCCTGTTCGGCGAGCAGCGGCAGCACCTCCTGGGAAAATGCCCGGAGCTGGTAGTCCTCACGGAAAAAGTAGGTCTCGTTCGTCGTGAGGAGCTCGACGGCCTCCTCCCACTCGCTCGCTGCGCGGGGGTTGAAGCGCAGGTACTGGTAGTAGTCGGCGAAACTCGAGATCCCGAGCACGCTCAGGCGTTCGCGGAGCCGGCGCTCGACGCTCGACTTCGCCTCGGGCCCAAAGCTCAGCCCGGTGCGCGTGGCGAGCAGGTCGCGGAGGAGCCGGAACTCCTCCAGCTTCATCGTCACGCCGTCGAAGAATCCTGAGCGCGCCAACGACTATCCTCGCTCTCCGAACGGATGGGAAAGGGCGAGCATGATCGCCTCGCGGACGGAGGGGTCCGCTTCGCGCTCGAGGCGCGCGCGAAGCAGGTCCAGCGCCGCCGCGCCGCCCTCGGCCCCGAGCAGCTCGGCCGCGAGGCGGCGCACGTCCCACGAGGCGTGGTCCAGGCAGAGGCCGATACGCGCGAGCGTGCGCCCGTCCTGCGACTCGCCGAGCTCCGACAGCGCGAGCTTCACGATCTCCTCGTTGGGATGCTCCAGCGCGGAGAAGAGCGCGTCCCGCGCGCGGGCGCGCTCGAGCTTGCCGAGGGCGGACACCGCGGCTCCGGCCACCGCAGGGTCCTCGCTCGTGACCAGGCCCGCGCACACGGACAGCGACCGCTCGGGGTCGGCCTCGGACAAGGCGCCGCAGGCGGCGGCGACGATCTCCGGGTCCGAGACCGCGGCGACCAGGTCGCTGAGGGCCGCGGCGTGACGGAGCCGGCCGAGGGCGCGGATCGCAGCGAGCTGCACCTCGCGCTCCTCGTCGGCCAGTGCGCCGGCGACCTGGTCCTTGGCCACCTGTCCGCCGATCGCCGCGAGCGCTTCGATGGCTGCACGCCGCGCGCGGGCGTCGCCCACCGCGAGGGCGCGCTTGAGGTAGTCCACGTGCGTGGCGTCCGCGCCGTCGCGCAGCGCCGCCAGGATGACGCACCCCGACACCATCGACGCGTCGTCTTGCGCGATGGCGGCGAACGCCGCGTGCGCCGCGTCGGGGTGGCGATCGGCCAGCGCGTCGATCGCGGTGGCGGCTGCGCGCGACGCGCGGCCGGATTCCTTGCTCGCGAGGGTGGCGAGGCGCTCGATGTCGCTCCCGTCGCCGAGCGCGCCGAGGACCTGGGCCGCCGCCGCGACGACGTCGTCGGATTCGTGCGAGAGCGTCGCGCGCAGGACCGCGAGGCTGCGGTCATCGAGGCGAGACGCGAGGCCCGGCACCATCAGCAACAGCGCCGCGTGCCTGGCGGGCAGCTCTCGCTCGCCTACCGCGAGCAGCGCGCCCAGCGCCGTGGGGCCGAGGAGCGACAGCGCGGTCTCGGCGGCGCGAGCCAGAGCGGGATCGAGCAAGCCGCGCACGCTGTCCGGCGCCGCGTCGGCGTCTCCGAGGGTGGCGAGCAAGAGGAGCGCGGCTCCGCGGACGGTCGCGTCGGCATCGTCGAGCGCGCGAACGCGCGCCGCCCCGTCGCGCGATTGCAGTCGCGCGCGGACCACGTCCACGGGCAACCCTCGCACGGTCTCCGTTCGCACCCACTCGGCCAGCGCGACCAGCGCGCCTCGCGCCGTGGAAACGTTCGCGTCGAAGAGCGCATCCGCGAGCGCCTCTCCGGCGACCTCCTCGGGGCATCGCCCGCAGGCGCCCAGCGCCGCGCCTCGAACGAAGGGATCGGACATCAGGGGCTCGATCTCGCGCCAGTCGAGTGCGACCTCCAGGCGCGCGAGCGCGTCGAGCGCGGCGAGCTTCATCATCGGCTCGGAGCCGACGAGCGTGGCTCGGAGCCCGCGCGCGGCTGCCTTGCGCGCGTCGTCGCCCGCGAGCGCCGCGCCGCCGAGAGCCTCTGCCGCCGCCTGCCGCACGTTCGGATCCGGATCGGTCAGCGTCACGACGAGGGCGTCGGTGCCGCGCGCGTCCGGGATGCCGCCCAGGACCTCCACGGCGAGCTTCTTGCCGTCGGCGTCGAGCGTGCGCAGCGCGTGGATGGCGGCGGGCACGGCCTCCGGCCCCACGGACACGAGGGCCTCGACGGCCGCGTTGCGCAGCCCGATGTTCGTCTTGTCGCCCAGCGCCGCCGCGACGGCTTGAAGGACGTCGTCGCGCCGCGACAGCACGACCGCCGACTGCGCGGCCTCCTTTCGCACGCGCCAGTCGCTGTCGCCCAGCGCGGCGACCAGCATGCCCGGCGCGCCGTTCGGCGCCTCGCGCGCGAGCGCCTGCGCCGCGAGCCGGCGCTCCTCCGGGTCGGGCGAGGCGAGCCGCAGCTCGATCGCGCTCACGGCTGGCCCTCGACCCCGGCCTCGGCGCCCACGGGCGCGACGAGCTCGCCGAAGCGCGCCACGTCGAGGACGAAGACCATCGCGCCGTCGTGCGTAGCGACGCCCTCGATGCCGCGGACGTCGGCGCCGGATCCGCCCAGCGGCGGAGGACGGATGTCCGAGCTGCGGAACACCTCGGTCACGCCGTCGACGATGATGGCGAACGATCGGGCGGTGCGCCGCAGGATGACCCACTTCGTCCGTCGGGTCGCGGGCATCGACGGCAGGCCGAAGCGCGCTCGCAGATCGATCACCGGGACGACCTCGTTGCGGTAGTCGGCGACGCCGGCGACCGAGGCGGGGGCGTTCGGCAGCTCGACGAGCGGCAGCGGGTTGACGATCTCGCGCACGGTGGCGATGGGCACGGCGTAGCGCACGTCACCGACGACGCACTCGACGAGGTTCTTCGAGGGGTCTCTGCGGCGTAGCTGACGGTCCATGGCTCCTCTCACGTTGCGATCGGCCGGCGTGCAGGTAGCGCGCCGGTACTCTCGCCCCTGGAGTCGATCGCTGCACGAAGATCGAGCAGCACGAGGACGGGGCCCTCGCCGCGCCGCGAATCGGGCACGGACGGCCGGCCGACGCCGACGAGGTGGGCCGGCTGCTCGCCGCCCAGGACGTTCGCGGGCTCCACCTCCGACTCGGCGAGGCGATAGACCTGCAAGACCTCGTCGACGAGCAGCCCGACGTGCTCCTCCCCGCCCGCGTCGACGAGCAGGATGCGACTCTTGGTGTCGATCACGGCCTCGGGCAGCGAGAAACGCCGGCGGAGATCCATGACGGTCACCAGCCTGCCACGCACGCTCACCACGCCGATGATGGGAACGGGAGCGCGCGGTACCTCGGTGATCGGAGGCGGCCGCAGGATCTCGGCGACGAGCGAGATGCGCGCGGCGTACGTCTCGCCGGCGAGCACGAAGGCGAGGTACTCGCTCCGCTTCTCGTCGGTCGACGCGAGCCGGCCTATCGCGTCGTGTCGGCGGCGCACGATGGGGCTGCTCACGACGGCGCCCTCCCGCTCTCCGCGGCGCGCTCGCTGGCGAAGACCTCGTCGACGAGGGCGCCGACGTCGAGCACGAGCGCCACCCGCTGGTCGCCGAGCTCGGTCGCTCCCGCGAACCCGCGGATGCCGCGGAGCGTTCGGCCGAGCGCCTTGATGACGATGTCCTGCTGGCCGACGAGGCGATCGACGACGAGGCCGAGCTTCCTGGCGCCCACGTGCGCGACGACGACGAAGCCGTGGCTTGGCAGCGCGGTGTTGCGCGTGTGGCCGAACAGGCGTCCGAGGGGGCAGATCGCCAGCGTCGCGCCTCGCACCGTCATGACCTCCCGACCCTCGAAGGTGCGCGTCATGTCCGGGTGGAAGACGATGGCCTCCTCGACGCTCGCGAGCGGGATGGCGTAGGTCCGGCTCGCCACCTCGATGAAGAGGACCGAGATGATGGCGAGCGTGATGGGCAGCGTGATGGTGACCTTGGTCCCGATGCCGAAGTCGCTCGAGACGTCGACGATGCCGCCGAGCTTGGCGATGTTCGTCTTGACCACGTCCATCCCGACCCCGCGGCCGGAGAGGTCCGTCGCCTCCTCGCGGGTCGTGAAGCCCGGCCGGAAGATCAAGGCGAGGGCCTCGCGTGCGGGGAGATCGCGCGCCTCATCGGCGGTGAGCACGCCCCGCTTGACCGCCACCTCCGCGAGGTGCTTCGGGTCTATGCCGCGGCCGTCGTCCTCGACCTCGAGGACGACCTGGTTGCCCTTCTGGAAGGCGTTCAGCGCGATGGTCCCGACCGGCGGCTTGCCGGCGCGCATGCGCTCGTCGCGGCTCTCGATGCCGTGATCGAGCGCGTTGCGGATCATGTGCATGAGGGGGTCGCTCAGCTCCTCGACGATGAGCTTGTCGATCTCGGTCTCCGCGCCGGTGATCACGAGGTTGACCGGTTTGTCGTGCTCGCGCGACAGCTGGCGCACCGCGCGCGCGAGCTTCTCGAACGCCTGGCCGAGCGGGACCATGCGCACCTCGAGGATGCCGCCCTGCATCTGGGCGAGGTGCCGCTCGAAAGACCGGTGCAGGCGCAAGAGGTCGTGCATCAGGCCGCGCAGCTCGGCGCGGCCACGCAGCCGATCGACCACGGTCATCAGCTCCGTCCGCACGATCGCCAGCTCGCCCACGACGTTCATCAGGTGATCGAGCTTGCGAATGTCCACGCGCACCGTCTGGCTGACGGAGCGGAGGGTCATCTCGCGCGCCGCGTCCGGGGGCAGCAGCGACATCGACGGCAGCCGTGGCGGCGGCTCGCCGAGAGCCTGGGTCCGTGCCTCCGGCAAGAAGTTCTCGGGCGGCGGAGGCGCGCTCGTGTTCCGATCGGTGGTGGAGATGACGGGCGGCAGCGTCATGCGCGCCTGCGGGAGCCGCCTCGGCACCTCGTCGATCGCCACGTTGTCCGCGGAGAGCGCTCGCCGCAGCGTGTCGACCGGCTCCTTGCTGGCGATGAGGATCTCGAGCTCGATGGCGTCGGCGTCGCCGCCGCCGCCCGTCGGCAGGTACGTGATGATCTCACCGTGGCCTCGCGCCTTGGCCTTGAGCTCGTCGAGGGCGGAGTCGATCGTGGCCAGGGGGAACTGCACGCGCAGCTTGTAGAGCAGCTGCCCGCTCTGGATGTTGGTGCGCAGGCGGTGCTCTTCGTACTCGGTGAGCACGCCGAGCAAGCCCGGATCGAGCTCGTACTGCACCACGGGGCTCGCGCCGCCGGCCCGCCCGCGATGCGACACCTCGGCGAGAGCGACCAGCAACGCCTCGACCTCGGGCGCGTGGTCGCCCGTCCCGGTCCTCTCGATGACGAGCAGCGAGGCGTAGGCCTCCACCGCCCGGAACACCACGTCGAGCACGCGCTGCGAGAGCTCGATCCGGCCGAGCCGCAGGTCGTCGAGGACCTCTTCGAGCTCGTGCGAGAGCCCCGACATGAGCGACGCGCCGAAGAGGCCCGAGAGGCCTTTCAGCGTGTGAACCGCGCGGAAGACGTCGTTGATCAGCTCGGGGTCCGACCGTCCCGCCTTGGACAGCTCGTCGAGCGCCAGCACGTCCCGCCCGAGGCCGTCCACCAGCTCCTGTGCCTCGGAGAGGAACTCCTCGCGTGCGCGGTCCGACCCTTCGCCCCTTCCGCCCTGGTCCGATCCGGCCATCAGCCCTTCCTCGAGTCCCCGGCGGCATCGCTGGCACGGCCCTGGGCGAGCACGGCCGCGCATGCGTCGACGAGCTGCTCCGCGGCGAAGGGCTTCGGCACGAACTTGTCCGCCCCGAGGGCGAGACCCCGCTCGACGTCGCGCTCGGTGCTCTGCGTCGAGATGATGATGAGCGGCGTGGCCTTGTGGTGCTCGCTCTTGCGGACGAAGCTGATCAACTCCAGGCCGTTGATGTCGCCCATGTTGATGTCGGTGATGATGAGGTCGTAGGGGCCGCGCGGCAGCATGCGCATCGCCTCGAAGCCGCTCTTGGCCTCGGTGACCTCGGCGGCACCCAGCCGGCTCGCGAACGCCTGGCCTTCGAGCACGGCGCGGACGAACGCGCGCGTCGAGGCGGAGTCTTCGACGACCAAGACTCTGCGGACCATGTAGCCGCCAGCGTACTACGTGGCCGAGGTTCTCGGCCATCTCCATGCCGACCCCGCCCACGGTCGAGCCCGTCGGGCCGCTTGTGGGTTACGCTGCAGGGCGTGGAGCCCCCCAAGACGGCCGCCGTCCTGCTCATCGGCAACGAGATCCTGTCCGGCAAGATCGAGGACCAGAACCTCGGTCCGCTCGCGCGCCTGCTTCGCGAGCTCGGCCTCCGCCTGTCGCGCGTGCTCGTGGTTCCCGACGACCTGGACGTCATCGCCGACGAGGTGCGCGCCCTCTCGCGCGCCCACGACTGGGTGTTCACCTCGGGAGGGGTCGGCCCGACTCACGACGACGTCACCATCGAAGCCGTGGCCAAGGCCTTCGGCGTGGAGGTGGTCACGGCCCCCGAGATGGAGGCGATGCTCCGCGCGCACTACAAGGAACGCGTCACCGAGGGGCACCTGCGGATGGCGCTCGTGCCGAAGGGCGCCACCTTGGAGGTTACGGCGGAAGTGCGGTGGCCCACCGTGCGCATGGCGAACGTGTGGTGCCTGCCCGGCGTCCCCGAGGTCTTCCGGATGAAGCTGGCCGTGGTGCGCGAGCGCATCGCCCCGGCGGAGCGCTTCGTGTCGCTCGCGGTCTACACGAACATGGACGAAGGCGAGCTCAAGCCGCTGCTGGATCGCGTCGTCGCCGATTATCCGGACGTCGACGTGGGGTCGTACCCCAAGTGGCACGACCCCACCTACTCGACCAAGATCACCTTCGACGGGCGAAACGCCTTGCGCGTCACCGCGGCCCGCGACGCGTTCGTCGCGACCCTGCCCCCTGGCGAGCCCCTTCCCATCGAATCCGCCGGGGAGTGAAGGGCCGGCTCACGACGCCGGAGCGTCGATGACCTGCTTCTCGTCTTCCTTCTTGAGCTGCTCGGAGAGCGCCCCGAGCGCCTTGGCGACGCTCTCGAGCGTGCGCGCGCTCGTGCCGACGGCGAGCTCGGCGACCCGCAGACCGTAGGAGGCCCAGGCCTCACCCACGTCGAACAGGCTGTCCACGAGGCTCTTGGCGGTTTGGCTGTTCTTCTCGCTGTTCATGATGACCGCTCCTTTTCTTCTTCCTGCGGCTCTTCCGCCGCTTGGTTTTCCGAATCTTCGTGCACGTGCGGGAGGCACTTCGCGCAGACGAACACCTTGCTCGGGCCGCCCGCCGCCCCCGGCTCGATCAGCCCGAGGTGCGCGTGCGCGCCCTTCGGCAGCTCGACGTCGCACTTGGCGCAGTGCGTCGGCTGGGCGAGCGTCACCTCCTGGAAGGCGTAGACGTCGGCCAGCGGGTCGGCGCGGAGCTTGCGGCGCAGGCGCTCCCGCTCGGACTGCAGCTGCGTCGCGGCCTTGCGGAGCCGCTCCTCGACGCGGTCGCCCGCGGCGTCGGCCACCTCGAGCGCGTCCTCGAGGATCGTCCGAACGAGGTTGGAGACGGGGACCTTCAGGTTCTGGGCGAAGCGCTTGAGCTCGGCCTCCAGCACGGCGGGGACGCGCGTGTGAAGGACGCGCTCCTTCTTGTCGTCGCGCGCCTCGTCCTCGCCCGATTCCGGTTCCCTGCGAGTGGTCTCCACGGGTCGCTTTCCCTTCTGTGTCACGTCGTGATACATACGTCTCACGGCGTGACACGTCAAGGGCTGGGGTATCGGGACCGTGCGGTTTCTGTAAACTTCGAACGTCGGATGTCGATCCGACTCTGATAAAGTGCGACTGCCCCGTGTTCGGAGCCGTTTCGTTTCGCCCTCTGCTCGTACAGGTGCCCATCGGGCCGTCGGCACTCCTCCGACGACAGGTCAGGTCCTAGCGGAATCCCATGTGGAAGCTGGTCATCGAGGACGATGAAGGGAAGCGGACTTCGGTCCCCCTGACGCGCGACGACTATTCGATCGGTCGCAAGGAGGGGAACACCATCCGCCTGACCGAGCGCAACGTCTCGCGCGACCACGCCAAGATCCACAAGAGCAACGGCGTGCCCGTCACGACGCCCGACTCGCCGTTCTTGCTCGAGGACATGAACAGCTACAACGGCGTCTACGTGAACGGGCTGCGGGTCGCGCAGCCCCAGAAGCTCCAGCACGGGGATCTGATCCAGATCGGCGACTACCGCATCGTTCTCCAGGACGAGGCGATGACCGACGCCGAGGCGTCCAGCGCCGCGACCACGCAGGACATGAAGTCGACGGTGCCGACGGGCGTCGTCAACCGCTCGTCGCTGCTGCTCGAGCGGCCCAACCGCTTCGTCATGCTCGCAGGGCCTACGCCCGGCGCCGAGTTCCCGCTCCTCGAGCGCACCACCATCGGCCGCGCCGAGGACTGCACCATCTCGGTCAACCACAACTCGGTGTCGCGCCTGCACTGCGAGATCCACGTCCTCGGCGAGGGCCGCTACGAGATCGTCGACAAGGGCTCGTCCAACGGCGTGCGCGTCAACGGCTCGGATCTTCGGCGGAGCATCATCGAGCCGGGCGACATCGTCGAGCTCGGCGACGTGCGCTTCCGATTCGTCGGCGCCGGCCAGATCTTCCTGCCCGGCGTCGGTGACAGCCAGCAGCTCGAGGCCATCCCCGACCGGCCGCCGACGTCGATGCGCTCGACCACCAAACCGTCGACGAGCTTGCTCCCGTTCGTCGTCGTCGGCGCGCTCGTCGCCGTCGCCGTCGTCGGCATCTTCGCCTTCGTCCAGAAGAGCGGCGCGACGGCCGGGGGCACCCCCACACCGAGCGCCACCGCCGACGACCCCGAGCAGGTCGCGCTCGCCGCCGCCAAGCAGCTCTGCGACGAGGGCAAGTGCGACCTTGCGCACGACAAGCTGATGCTGAGCGTCGACGCGAAATCGGCGCTTCGCCAGGGCACGGACTTCCAGAACATCGAGACGCGCTGGGCCGACGGCGTGCTCGGCCGCGCCGACAAAGAGACCGATCCGAAGAAGAAGCGCGCGCTGCTGCACGCGGTCGCGGACTCGGACTCGGCGCCGCAGAGCCGGCGCTCCATCGCCACGGCGAAGCTCGCGGAGCTCGACGCCGTGGCGAACCCGCCCACCGCGACGACGACCGCGCCCGCGCCGACGCACACGTCGATCGAGCCGGTGCATACGACCGAGTCGACTCACACGGTGGCGCCCACGGCCACCACCGCTCCCGTCGCGACGCATCGTCCGTCGGGAGGCAGCAGCGTCTTCAACCAGGCGAGCCAGCTCTCGATGGGCGGCGACAACGCCGGCGCGCGCGCGTTGCTCGAGCCGCGCGTCTTCGGCTCCGGCAAGGCGACGGCCGACGAGGTGCGCCTGCTCAAGGGCATCTGCCGCGCGCAGCACGACAAGAACTGCACCGCGGCGATCGAGCAGAAGTATCCGTAGGCGAAGACGGAGACTGCGCCAGAGACGAAGTCAGAGACGGCGTCGGCCGCCCCCGACTCCGATCACTGCGGAACCGGGTCGGGGTTCACGCCGTGGGCGCGGGCATTCTGGCAGCCGAGCTCGACGCCCGTCGGGCCGCTGTCGCGCGTCTTGACGACCTTGAACTCGACGCGGCGGTTCTCCTCCCACGCCTTGTCGTTGTGGGCCGGGTTGGCCGGGCAGTACTCGCCGTAGCCCTTGCTGCGCAGGCGCGAGCGCTCGACGCCGCGCGAGAGCATCGCGGCGACGACCGAGTCGACGCGGTCCTGCGTCAGGCGAAGGTTGTAGGCGTCCGGCGCGCGCTCGTCGGCGTGGCCGGCGACCTCGACGAGCGTGAACTCGGGGTGGTGGAGGAGCGTCGTCGAGACGGCGTCGAGGATCGGGTTCGACTCGGGCAGGATCTCCGCCGAGTTCGTCTTGAACTTGATCTTCTGCAGGATGAGGATGTCGTTGCCCTGGATGATGACGTTGCCCTTGTCCGGGCAGCCGTCGTCGTCCTCGAAGCCGTTGTACGTCTCCTTCGTGTCCTTGTTCGCCTTCACGTCGGCGTCGCTGCCGGGGCACTTGTCCTTCGCGTCCGGGATGCCGTCCTGATCGTTGTCGGGATCGGGGCAGCCGTCCTGGTCCTGGAAGCCGTCCTTGTCTTCCGGATCGTTCGGGCAGGCGTCCTGCTTGTCCGGGATGCCGTCCATGTCGTTGTCCGGATCGGGGCAGCCGTCCGAGTCCTGGAAGCCGTCGCGGTCCTCGGGCTGGTCGGGGCACTTGTCCTTCGAGTCGAGGATGCCGTCGCCGTCGCGGTCGCCGTCGTTGCCCTCGGGGCAGCCGTCCTCGTCGTGATCGCCGTCGCGATCCTCGGGCTCGTTCGGGCAGCGATCGTCGACATCGAGGATTCCGTCGTTGTCGTTGTCCGGATCGGGGCAGCCGTCCTCGTCCTTGAAGCCGTCGAAGTCCTCCGGCTCGTCGGGGCACTGGTCGACGTCGTCCTTGTACCCGTCGCCGTCGCGGTCGCCGATGCTCGGCTCGTAGATGAAGCCGACGAAGCCGCGGAAGTCCGCCGCCTCGAAGCCCGCCGTGTAGCGCGTGCCGCCGCCGAGCATGAAGTAGCTGTTGCGGTCGACGAAGAGCTTGATGCCGGCCGTGACCTCGTTCGAGAGCGCGATGTTCGATGCCGTGTTGGTCCCGACTTGGTACGTGCCGTAGGTGTCGAGCACGAGATCGACCGCGTCGCCGGCCCGGTAGCTCGCCGCGAGGCCGTAGGTCAGAAGCTGACCGTCGTAGAGGTCCCCCGTCTGCGGGGTCTTGTCGAAGCTGATGCTGTTGCGGATGTCCGTCAGGTGGGTGGCGCTGGCGTTGTGCGCGCGGAAGCCGACGTTGGCGCCGAGCTTGAACTTGCCCGTCGCGCCGAAGTGCTTGTCCGCGATGAGCTGCGGCCAGACGAAGAACGAGCGATCGCCGGCGGCCTGCCGGTAGGCGTCGGTCACCGCGACGCCGCCCTGCAACGCGAGGGCGAGGCCGAAGCCGCGCTCGACGCGCAGGATGCGCCACTTGGCGTGCAACGCGAGAAACTCCAGGTTCTGCGAGTTGAGCGCCGTCGCGGGAGCGCCCGGCGTCGGCGCGGAGCCCCAGCCCGGCACGCCCGCCTGGTACGGGCCCGCGCTCGGGTTCGCGCAACCCTGCGTGCCGTTCGGGCACGAGGTGTTGATGTACTGCGGCGCACCGTCCATCAAGACGATGGGCAGGTCGAGACCGACGACGATCTGGTTGAAGAGACCGAGGTTGGCCTGGAGGGTCCCCTGGAAGGAGTTGTCGATGAGCGAGTTGGTGCGTCCGCCCGGGTTGAAGTTGCCGTCCGTCCGCAGGATGGTGCGCCCATAGTCGACGACCAGGCCCACGCTGAAATCCAGGTGGCCGAGGATGTCGCTTCCGTTGGTGGCGAAGAACCCCTTGGAGTCCATCGCCGGGCGGAACAAGTGCGTATCGAGGCCGTCGTCGTTGCCAAGCAACGGGTTGGCCGCGCGCGCAGTCCCTTCGCCCATCGCGATGGCGCCGAGCGCCGCCAGCGCAACAAGAGCCTTCCGTCTCATCATCCCATCTCCCGCGGAAGCGCTTCTCCGCACGAATGCGAAGGGGACGCTACCACGACCAGGGGCCGTCCGCGCCAATTTGCGGACGGCCTGCCCATAGCGCGGGCTGAGGGTCTCGCCAGGTGGGAGCAGTCGAAACGCGGTAGCGAGACGAACCGGGCAAGCCGGCGCGATGCCCTTCGCAGATCGAGATGGAGCCGAGCGAGCCTCGGCTCACCCTTCACAGGCGGCCCACTCGCTGCGGCCCGCCCGCGTCGTCACGCTGCCGCCTGCCGACCCGAGCTTCGTCGCGGGCTGCGACGATTTTGGCGGCCACTAGATCAGGCGTCGCAGGCTTGCAGCGGCCAGCGGAAGAACGCGCGGTGCAGCACCGGGTACGCCCACGCGCCGAGCGCGATTCCGAGGACCGTCACGCCCGCCATCAGCTTGCCCTCGCCGATCTGGACGAGCGCGCCGGTGGGGCAGGCGCCGGTCAGGGCCCAGCCTGCGCCGAAGAGGATGCCGCCGGGAATGGTGCCCTTGTGGATGGCCCGACGCGCGAACTTCTTGCCCCGCGCGAGGACGAGGAAGCCCACGGTGGAGAGCGCCACGCCGCCGCAGAACGTGAGGAGCAGGCGGAAGCCCTGCAGCGTGAACATCTTGTGGACCTCGCCGAAGTCGGTGAAGCCCATGCAGCTGAACGCGATGCCGAAGAGGATCCCGATGACGGCCATGCGAACGTGACTGGAGATCATCCGAACCTCTCGAGCAGGAGGGAGACGACGACGGCCGTCCCGAAGAAGGCAGCGGTCCCGACCAGGCTTCCCGGCTGGAAGCGCGCGCACCCGGAGAGCCCGTGCCCCGACGAGCAGCCGCCTCCCATGCGCGTGCCCATCCCGATGAGCGTCCCTGCGCCGAGCAGGACGGCCGCGGCGCCGATGCCGTGCCCGAAGAACCCGGCGAACTTCGGCCCGAGGTCCGCGGTGGCGATGTGGCCGCCGTGGCGGAGGATCGTGGCGATGAAGCCGCCGACGACGAGCGCCACCAGGAAGGTGAGGTGCGCGGTCCACGGGAGCAGCGTTGCGGTGCCGGCCGGCTCTCCGTTGGAAGGCGCATCCGCGCCTGGGACGGCCTCGCTGCCGAACTCGGCCTCCGTCGCAGCACGCAGGGACGCTTCGAGAGCCTTCGGATCGGCGAGGGCGACCTCACGGGCGGCGGTCTCGGTGTCGCGCGCCGCGTCCATCACGCGCGCGTAGCTCGACGAAGCCCCCAGCGGGGATCCCATGAGCTTCCAGTAGCCAAGCACGATGGCTGCGAAGCCGATGGACCCTGCCCACCAGGGCCAGTTGGTCAGCCACTCACTCATTTTTGGGACTCCGGGGGAGGGTTGTTGATGACCGGCAGGTGCTTGCCGTTCGGTAGGAGCGTCGACGGTACATGGGACCCGCTGCAGATCCCGGCAAAACGGGCGCAGCGGCTGTACCGGTCGCTCTCGCAATAGTTGATCTGCCAAATCTTCAAGAACGGAGCGTTCGAGAAGACCGGAAACAGTGAACACGCCGCCATGTTGGGACAGCCCATATGAGGATGATACCTCATCAGGTCTGTCCTTCGGGCCTTTGAGCAAAATCAAGTCGGACACCATCCGACCAGTAGCGTGACATATGTCATGGTGCGCCCAAAGTGTGCGTCATTCTTTATGTTTTGTTGACTAAGGCTGGGCTATCGGGTCTCCTATTTATCGTGGGCCTCTCTTCGCCCACCTCTTCCTTCCGGCTCCCCTTACCCACGCAGTGCCCACCCGGAGGTCCTAACTATGCAGGTCACTACCCGCCTCTTCTTCTTGGCTTTTGTCTTTGCCGGTGCCTCAGCAGTTCAAGGCTGCAGCGCGAGCACGGATCCCGTGGGCAACAGCTCACAGGCGATCACTCAACAAGCCACGAGCGACGACGACGATGCCGCCGATGAAAGCGACGTCGAGAAGACCCTCTACGTTTGGACGAGTGACCAGGCGCGGGCGGAGCCCGACATGGTCGTCGTCATCAACTTCAACCCCCACTCCCGGAACTACGGCAAGATCGTCACGACCGTGCCGGTGCCGCCGCCCGGCAACGTGGGGAACGAAGCCCACCACTGCCACGTGTCGGCGGACAAGACAGTGCTCGCGTGCGGCGGCCTCCTGAGCCTGCTCCGCAACGACGACGACATCTTCCTGTTCGACATCAAGGACGCGCGCCACCCGAAGTACATGTATTCGCTCCGGGCGACGCAGTCTCACATCACCGACGACTTCTTCCCGCTACCAGGGGGCGGATTCCTCATCACCGACATGGGGTCGGCCACCGGTGGCGCTCCAGGCCGCGTCGTCGAGCTCGGCCCCGACTACAAGACGATCATCGCGGAGTATCCGACCGTCGCTCCGCTCGACGGGTCGGAGTGGGTCGGCAGCTTCAACCCGCACGGCATCGACGGCGACATCGCTCGGAACATCCTGGTCACGAGCGACCTCGTCAATCCCGTCACCACGCTCAACGCGTGGACGGGTCCGATCGAGCTCCATAGCTCGGTCCGGTACTGGGACCTCGCCCACCGCACCATCACCCGTTCGATCTTCATCCCGAACGACAACGGCGGCACGATGGACGTCAAGCTCATCCCCAACGACCCGCACGGGCGCGCCATCACGGCGAGCATGTTCACGGGCCTCGTGTACACGGTCGACCCGACCGACGGCAGCTATGTCCAGTCGTTCGACTGCGAGAACATCGTCCCGCACGTCGAGGTCCCCGTGCCCGGCGGCATGACGCAGCTGCTCGCGATGCCCAAGAGCGGCACGCGCGTGTTGTTTGCGTCTTTCCAGGCCGGCCAGGTCGGCATGCTCGACATCACCAACCCCAACTCCTTCTCGCAGGTCGCCGTCGCCAGCTTCGGCCTCAACGCCGGGCCGCACGACATCGACCTCACCGAGGACGACTCGCGCCTCGTCGTCACCGACTACTTCCTCAACGAGGACGACTTCGGCAAGATCCACTTCGAGGGCGATCACAAGGTCCACGTCATCGACGTGACCGAGAACAGCCTGACGATCGACCAGAAGTTCGGCGAGCTCGACTTCAACACCGCCTTCGCGACGCCAAAGCGCCCGCACGGCATCGCGATGAAATAAGCTCGGTCTCCTCACAGACGAGCTGCACCCACGCCAGCGAATGCGCCTCCGAGCGCGTTCGCTGGCGTCGTTTTGTCCAGCCAGTGTTCGCTGCTAGGCTCCACTTCGTTTTCGAGCATGCCGGCACGCGCAAGAACCCTGCTCGCTGTGGTCGCTCTGGTCGCGCTCGTCACCGCGGACGCGCGCGCGGACTCCCCTTACGACGGGCAGTGGAAGCAGAGCGCGCTCAAGGAGGACTACACGGTCCAGCAGTGGCTGCCCGGCTGCGGTCCTCCGCCGGCGTCGCACTCGTCGGGCGGCGGCGAGACGATCACCGTGACCCAGGAGGGCGACGAGCTCGGCTTCGTCGGCGGCGGCCGCGTCTACAAGACCAACCAGTGCTACGACGACATGCCAACGCTCGCGCGCGAGTCGCACTCGCGCGACCCGTCCGGCAAGCAGTGGCGGACGCACTGCGCG
>DATIQP010000536.1:0-4970 GCA_035470765.1 Polyangiaceae bacterium
GTCGATTTCGATGCGCAGACCCTTGCGGATGTCGGTCGTGGAGGACATGGGGGCCGTGCTCGTAGCACGCCAAACCCCGTTTAACAAGGGGTGCGGCGTCGCCTCCGCAGGAGGGCCAGGAGCAAGCCGAGCCCCGCCATAGAAGGCCCCAGCGGCGAAGGCCCGGCCGGAACCGCGCAGCCGCAGCCGCCTGCCCCTCCTTGCACGGTCCCGCCGTCGCCGCCCGGCGCACCGGCTTCGTCGAAAGGCATCATGCCGCCATCGCTGTTGGGCGCGCCGCCGTCGCCGGGCGGGGGCGGGCTGTCGTACGGGCCGATCCCCGGCCCCGTCGTGGTGCTCTCGAAGGCGCCGATGTCGTGGACGCTCGCGCGCAGCCGGTAGCCCCGCGTGGTGGTCTCGTCGAGGTAGTACTCCTTGTCGGGCGAATTCGCATTGCTCGCGGCCGCGCCCACGCACGCGCTCGACGGATCGAGCCGGTAGGCGGGCGTCGTGAGGAACTTGGGGTCGGTGCCGAAGACGCTGCTCGTGAGCGAGCCGGCGCTGGTCCCCGCCTGCAGCCAGTTGTGGCCACCGGTGACGGTGCCGTGGACCGCGTCCTCGACGGCGTAGGCGGTGGTCGAGACCGTGAGGATGTTGTCGTTCAGCGTGGCCGACATGGTCGTGCCGTCGGCGTTCGAGAGGTGCACGAGCGCGCCCTGCGGCGCAGCCGCGACCACCGTGTTGCTCTCGACGTCGATCGAGAACGTGTCGCTGGCCAGGGCCGAGTCGTTGTAGACGGCGATGATCTGCGAGTGGTTGGCCGGCGTGCCCTCGACGATGACGTTGCCGCGGAAGAGCATCGTCTGGCTGAAGGCGCCTCCGCCGGTGAAGTCGTCGTCCGTCATCAGGTCGCCCTCGTAGCTCTTGCCGCGGGCGAACCAGTTGTATTCGAGCGTCGACTGCTTGGCGCGGACGTGGAAGTTCTGCGCCTGAACGGGATCGTGCACGTACGAGTACCGCAGCGTGAACGTGCCGCCGTAGATGTAGAGGTTGTGCGTCGGCGAAGAGCTCGAGGCCTGGAGGTTGCCGTTCGCGTAGAACTCGCTGAACTCGACGGTGATGTCGCTGTCCTGCGTGCCGCCGGTGAGGCCGTCGTCGTTGTCGTGAAAGACGCAGTCCTTGAGATAGATGCCCGTCGAGCCGTTGTAGTAACGGATTCCGGCCGAGTTGAACGACGCCGTGTGGCAGCCGGTGAAGACGACGCTCTCGACGGTGTAGTGGCTGGCGCCGTCGAACTGCCAGCAGCCGCGGCCCCGATCGCCGGCGGTGTAGCTGCCGGGCGCGTTCTCGACCAGCGTCCCGGACAGGTCGAAGACGGGCGGGTTGCTCGGATCCTGCGCGCGGATGACGATGGGCGCGTTGGCGGTCCCCTGCCCCGTCAGGTGCAGCCTGAAGGCGTACTTGCCCGGCGCGAGGACGACCTCGTCGCCGGCCTGCGCCGCCTCGATTTTCGCGTACGAATCCGAGGGCGTGACGTTGATGGTGGCGGCCCGCGCGACCGCCGGAACAGCGAGCGCGGCGAAGAAGGCAAGAACCGTGGCCCAGCGCATGGGCCATTGTCCCACGAAAAATGGCGTTGATCCGTGCTATTTGGGCCGTGCCATGCACGAAGTCGACGACGAGCTGCGCGACATCAAGCGCGAGATCATCGAGTCGCGCGGGCTCGTCATCAAGACGAACAACCTGACCAACGCGCTCAGCGCCGACATCAAGTCCATCGCCAAGCGCCAGGGCATCTACGAGCGGCGCCTGTCGTGGAACAGCGCCACGGCGTACATCGTCTTCGTCCTGGTCGTCTTCGTGGCGCTCAAGTTCGCGTGGGACGCGCGCGTCGACGCCATCCGCGCCGAGACCGAGCAGAAGACGAGCGAGAACGATCGCCTGCGCAAGGAGGCCCGCGAGACCGAGAAGCGCGACGAGGACCGCGCGCGCGCCGAGCAGAAGGCGGCCCTGTTCTACGATCTGGTCCGGCAGGGCAAGCGCGCGGAGATCGTCGACGGCTACGAGGGCATCAAGAAGGAGCCCATCACGAAGGCCGAGCAGGCCGCGTTCGCGGACGCCGTCGAGCGCGCGCGCAACGAGCTCGCCGCGCAGAGCTACGAGGCCGGCCTCGACAAGGCGCGCGTGCAGCGCTGGCAAGAGGCCGCGAGCGCCTACGAGGACTCGCTCAAGTACAAGGACTCATCGACGATCGCGCCGCACGTTCGGCTGGCCCTCGCCGACGCGTACCGCCACCTCGGCCGCCCGCGCGACGCCATCCCGATCCTGACGCAGCTCTCGGATGCCTCGCAGGACAAGGAGGTGCAGGACGACGCGCTGCACCTGCTCGCGCTGTCGCAGATGGACATCGAGGCGTGGAACGAGGCGAAGAACACCTGGCGAACGCTCATTCACCGCTTCCCCGACTCGCACTTCACGCCGGAAGCGAAGCTACAGCTCGCCTCGCTCCAGGTCCTTCACTAGGCCACGAGCGCCTGATACGCCGCCGCGACCCGCGCGAAGCGGAGCGCCAGCGAGCGACGCTCGTCCGACGTGGCTTCCGGGTGGCAGTCCGGGTGCAGCTCGCGGGCGAGGCGCCTGAAGGCGCGGCGAATCTCGGCGGCGTCGGCGTCGCGGGAGACGCCGAGGAGCGAGTAGGCGTCGGCGTTCTCGGGCGGGCCGTTCGGGAACTGCGGCGTGGCGTGGCGATCGGCCGGCGTGCAGGTAGCACGCCGGCACTCTCGGCCTACGAGCCGATCGCGCGCCCGGCGGCGGCCGCGCAGGAACTCCGTAGGGCCGAGGGGCCGCTCGCGCAGCGCCTCGGGAGGCGGGCGGACCGTCACGCGGAAGCCGATGCGTGCATCTTGCAACGATTCGAGCGCGCGCAGCCGCGCGAGGAGCTGGTCGCGGAGCGCGGCGTCGACGACGTCGCTGCTGAGGCGGAAGTCGGAGACGAGGACCTCGCCGACGAGGCGCTGCGAGCTCATCGCGCGCAGGACAGCGCGGCGGGCGGTGCCCTCGTCGAGCGCGCCGGAGGTCTTGAGCAGCTCGGCGAGCGGCGGGCTCGCGCCGTCGATGTCGACCGCGGTGATCAGCCCGCTCGCGAGGTGCACGCGGTGTGTCCGCCCGTCGTCGCAGGTGAGCTCGAGGGTGCCGGTCGCCTCGCCGCGGTGAAGCGTGCCGAGCAAGTCGCCGAGCGTCGTGGCCCGAAGCCGCCCAGGAAGCTGCATGGTGTCCCACGGGTAGCCCTGCCAGGAATGGAGGGCCAAATTCTGTGCGGAGGCAAAGACGAAGGTCTTCACTCGCCGACCACCAGGGTCGTGGAGGCGTCCTCGTGCGTGGGGCGGCAGGTGCCTCGCTGGCAGACGATCGCGCGCACGGTGACGCCGACGTCGCCGCGGCCGCGCGTGCGCGCCGCGAGGGCGAACTCCCAGCGCCAGCGCTCCGGCGCCGCGTCGATCGCGTCCGACGGGGCGAGGCGCCCGCGCAGCGGCGTCGCGAACGCGGGGGTCGCGCGGATGACCGCGTCGGCCCACGGGATCGTCGCGTCGCCGTGCGCCGAGAGCTCGACGGTGCAGCGGACGCGGCCCGTCCCCTGCGAAGCAGGACATCGTAGGACCGCGGCGACCGGGGCCTCCGCCTCGGCGCCCGCGCCGCGCGCCCCGAGGACGAGCACGACCAGGAGCGCGAGGGGGAGGAGGTGTCCCTTCATCGATGCGAGCATGGTATCAGTTGCCTCATGCGCGCCGCAGTCCTCCTCTTCTGCGTGGCCGCCTCCTGCGACCAGCCAAAAACCTCCGCTCCCTCCGAGGCCGCAGCCCCGCCGCCCACGACGACGGCCGCCGCCGCGACGGTGACGAGCAAACCCCGGCCCCCCGCCTCCGCCAACCTGCCGCCGCGGCCCATCCCCAAGCCGCAGAACACCGTCGGCTCGGGCGCCCCGCAGGACGTGCAGATGAAGGCCATCGCCTACATGACGGCACTCGCCGCCGCGCAGCCCGACGACATGCCCGTCGACGAGCCCTGGGTGAAGAACCTGGTCGATCAGCTCGGCCCGATCGTCCGCACGATGGACCGCGGCAACGCCGAGGCCAAGGGCCGCCTCGACAAGGTCGAGATCGTCGCCGGAGGGCGGCGCATCGACCTGCTCATGGCCTCCGGGTGCGACGCCCAGCTGCCGGCGCGCGCCGCGCAGAACGCGAGCGCACCGCTCGACGTGCTGCTCTCGCACGGCGTGCTCGTCGTGCGCTGCAACGACTCGCACTACCAGTGCCTGCAGAGCACCCGGGACGCCGACGACGTCCTGTGCACGACCGCCCCGCGCCACTGACCCGGGACGACAATCCATGGGCACCCATACTTGACGGCACCGGGGGTCGAGCCTATGGCTCGGCCATGAAAATTTTCCTCGTCACTTCCGCCGCGCTCGCCCTCGCCCTGACGGCGTGCGGCAAGGGCACCGCCGAGCTCAGCATCGGGACCGTCGGCGAGACGATGGCCTACGATCAGACCTCGCTCACGGTGAAGACCGGGCAAAAGGTCCACCTCACGCTGACCAACCACGCCACCTCGCAAGCCATGAAGCACAACTGGGTGCTCGTGCAGCCTGGCAAGGAGGCCGACGTCGCCACCGCCGGGATGACCGCCGGCGAGGCCGCCGGGTACATCAAGAGCGGCGACGCCGACGTCATCGCCAACACGCCCCTCTCGACGCCCGGCGGGACCGTCGAGGTCACGTTCACGGCGCCGGCCGCGGGCACGTACCCCTACATCTGCACCTTTCCGGGGCACTACATGTCCATGAAGGGGACGCTCAACGTCACCAACTGAGAAGGTGTGATAACCCCTAGGGGATGCTTCCGCAGCGGGTGCACGACAAGCGCGACGGGCGCCGCGAGCGCTCGGCGCGCACGCACCGGGCGATCGTCGCGGCGCTGATCGATCGGATCGAG
>DATIQP010000537.1:0-6558 GCA_035470765.1 Polyangiaceae bacterium
GTTCTCGGGGCCGACCGCGCGCAGCACGACCTCCCGGTTCGGCTCCGTCAGCGCCGCGTACGTGCGCATCCTGGCGCCGCGCCCGAGCTCCGCGCGGACCGTGTACTTGCCACCGACGATGTGGCCGGGAGCCCACTCCGGCGCCGTCATTGCGTGCCCCCGTCCGCTTCTTTGGTGCCGCCGGCCGTAGCGGAGGGCGCGAGCGAGGAGACGGCCGTCAGGATCGCCTCGTCCGCCTTCGTGTCGTCGTCGTCCGCGACGAACCCCGCCCCGACGAGCGAGCCGCCGCCGGGAAGCTTCGTCCAGAAGACGAGCATGGCCCCGCGCTTGTCGTTGCGCTTGGCGTGATCGATCTGGTGCAGCGAGACCTTGAGCGGCCCGACCACGACGACCCTCTCGGGCTTCTTCGGCAGCTCGAGCGCCCCCTTCTTCGTGTGGACCTGCAGCCGAAGCGCAGCGCGGGCCAGCGCCGTCTTGTGGCCCGGGTCCCTCTCGTCGGCCGAATCCGAGGTCACGGCGAACGCCGCGCTCTTGGTCTCGGCGAAGGTGTCCGACGCTTCCTGCGCGTACTTCCACCCGCTCGGAGGCTGGACGGTCCAGCCGGAGTCCTGGATGCGCGCGTGCGTGGAGTCCGTCGCCGAGCAGCCCTCGTCCAGGCTCTCGCACTTGGGAGGAGGCGGGGGAGCCGGCGGAGGCGCGGCCGGAGGCGGCGGGGGTGGCGGCGGGGCTGCCGCGTGCCCGCAGGCGGCGAGCGCAGCGACGACGACGAACGCGCGCAGCGGACCGCGCATCACTTCGGCTTCCCGTCCTCGGGCGCGATGGGCTCGAGCATCGCCGTCACGCGAAGCGACACGCGCGGCCGGCTCGACGCTGGCGCGGTCTGGACCCGATGCAGGTGAGGCCGCGCGAGGAAGAGCGCGTACGAGGCGTACTCGTAGAGCTGCGCCGCGAGCGCCTGCTCGGCGAGTGTTCCACCGCCCGCGAGGGCCACGTTCTGCTCGACGCGAGCCGCGTCCAGGGTGCCGTCGTCGGCGGGGCCCGCGCCCGCGAGCGCCCGGGCGAGGTCCGGCCGTGAGGCCACGAAGGCGCCGAGCTGGCTCCGCACCGAGTCGCCTTCATCCAGCGCATCGAGCTCGCGCAGCACGAGCGCAGTGGCCTCGTTGAAGATGCTCACGGCCTCGCGCGGGGCCACTCGCGGCGGCCGTATCGCCACCGATCCGGCCTGCACGAGCTGGAACAGCGCGCGCGTCAGCTCGAACTCGCCCTGCTTGAGCGCGTGGCACAGGTCCGCCACGGAGCGCTCGCCGTCCGTGGCCGCATAGACGCCGAGCGGATCGGCGGCCGGTGGCGCGTGCCCCGCGACGCGGTAGGGAACGTGCCGCTCGCTCGGGATGCGCGCCCGAAAGAAGCGTGTCTCGTGCACGCGGCGGACGCCCTCGCGCAGCAAGTCTCCGACACCGAGCTTCTCGAGCGAGGAGAGCACCGCGTCGTCGAAGCCCTCGAGGAAGTAGTAGGCCCCGCCGTCGACCATCAGCACGCCGTAGACGATCTCCTCCACGTGGCGCGCCATGAGGCGGAACAGCCGCTCGCGGGTCACGAACCCGAGCTTCACCGCCGCCTCGCCGAAGCGGACGCGGCCCTCGATGGTCGCGCTGGAGCACTGCTCCACCTGCTCGCGCGTCAGCACGCCGTGCCGGTAGAGCACCTCGCCGAGCCGCTCCCGGACGACGGTCGAGCGAGCGCCGACGACCTGCCCATGGTCGAAGTAGATCGAGCGCTGGTCCGTCCCGCTGAAGACGAACAGCTCGCCGCGCCAGCCGCACCGCCCGATGAAGGACAACATGTCGCACAGGATGCCGGCGGAGCGGACCTCGCCGCCGACAAGGCAGGCGCGCGAGGCCTCGCCTTCCTGCCGCATGTACACGAGCTCCTCCGGCCCTGGGAGCAGGGCGTAGTTCCCGGTACGAGCTTGGAGGCGCAGCGTCGAAGCGTGCCCGAGTGGCCGCACCACCCCGGACCGTTCGATCGCGACTAGGTCGTCGCGACCCATGCGAGCAGCTTACTATTTTTTCTTCGGATCAGACGAGCATGTGCCAGCTCCGCAGCTTGCTTGGCCCGCCGGCTTGGACTGTGCCTTGGGCTTCGCGGCGCGAGGCGGCGCAGGCGGAGCGGCCGTCGTCGCCGCGGGCGTCGCCGGAGCCGCGGACGCCGCCTCCGTCTTCGTGCCGTCCGCCTTCGGCGTGTCCATCCCGGCGCCGCCCGAGCCCGTAGAGGGCCCGGGGGTGCCCGGGTCCTTCGCCGCTGTCTCCGCGGGCGCGGCGGCGATGCTCGGCCCAGCCGCCGCGGGCGCCGCAGCCGGCGATCCAGCGGGCTTGGCCTCCGCACCCCCGCAGGCCGTGATGACGGCCGACGTTCCGAGCAGCGCGAGCGTAGCGGCGATGTTGGACAGAGACAGATTCGGTCGCATCCAGAGCTCCTTCGTTGACTTGTTCGCATTCCACGTCTCACTCCGAACTCTCGCCTGCGGCTCGAGCGTGCGGCAGTGCGTTCACTTGGCGAGATCGGCGTGCAAATCGAGCGAGACGTCCGCCGTCTCCGCCACCTTCGCGACGAGGTTCGTCGTCCACTCCGCGATCTTGCCGAAGTTGTCACGCGGGCGAACGTCGTAGTCCTTGAGGGTGACCTTCATCGGCGCGGTGGTCTTGACGTCGATGCGCGACGGCTTCGAGCTCGCGACGGAGCCCGCGGGGTAGTGGAAGCGAGCCTCGATCGGTACGTCCATCTTGGTTTTGTGCCCGTGCAGCAAGAAGTCGCCGTGCGCGGTCATGGTGACGGTGCGGACGTCCTCGCCGTTGTCCGGGGTCGCGGTGACCTTCGAGACGTCGGCCGCGCTGGGCGCCGTGATGGACTGGATGGCGAAGACGGCATATTGGTTCCCCTTTTTCGTCTCGGCCGAGGCGACATCGCCGACCTCGAGCCAGTTGAGGGCATGGTGCGTCTGCGAGGCGTCGTGGTCGTCGTTGAAGGTGTGGGTCTTGAGGGAGGTGAGGTCGATCTTCACCTCGCCGCGCGTGTTGATCACGTTCGTCACGTCGACGTCGAGCTTGCCCGTGGCCGCGTCCGTGTCGGCCTTGATGTGCTCCTTGAGGCCGGGCATGTCGATGCTGGTCTTGCTCTTCGGGTCGATGGTGTAGGCGACGGCGTTCGCGGTCGCCGGGGGAGGCGCCGCGCTGACGGCGCTCGCGCTCTCGCCCAGCGTGGGCGCGTCGTGCTTGCAGCCGTAGGCGAGCGAAACGAGGGCGACGGTGGCCGCGCCGACGGCGGCGAAGCCGAGGCGAGTGGGTCGGGAGTATCTCATGCGTAGCGAGACTACGTTGGAACCCCGCTTGGAGTTTCGCCGAAACGCTCCCGTCAAAACGCGCTGGCGACGCCTCCGGCCCTGGAGCTGCATCGATTATGGTGCGGATGACATATTCCAGCCTGAGCATCCCCGTCCCCGCCCTCGTTCACGCTCGACCGCGGCGAGCTCGGCACGCGGGTCGCCTCGACGCCCGCCCGAACAGCCACCGGGCTGCGCCCAGGAGCTCGAGGCCTGCGTGACCGACGGCGACCGCTGCGGCGGCGGCTCGCGGGTCTGCATCGACGCGTCCTGCTCGAAGCCGACTCCGCAGTAACGCTGCGCCCGCCCGCGTGGCACAATCCAAAGCGATGCTGACGCTTGTCGAGGCGCTGGCCAGGCAGAGGCCCTGCGCGTGCGCGTGCCACGCGAAGCTCTCGCCGGAGGAGCGCACGCGCGGCGTCGAGGCGCTCTACGTGTGCGACGACGTGGTTCGCGGCTTCGGCTACGAGCCGGACTACGAGCTGCACGGCGACGCGCTCTGGCGCGATGCGCAGCGCAAGTGCGACCCTTCCTACCGCGGCGTGGCGGTGCGCTTCGGCGAGTGCGTGTACAAGCGGCTGCTCGGGAGCCTGCTCCACGAGATCCTGCACGCGCTGCACGGCGACACGTCCCGGCCCAACTACGGGATCCCGTTCGGGCTCCCGTACGGGGTGCCGCAGGACGTCCCGCCGAGCGAGGAGGAGCGCTACCTCGCGCGCTTCAACGAGGGCGAGGCGCGCGCGTTCGTCGGCGTGTGGCTCCTCGGCACGGAGCTGTTCGGCATCGACTGGAACCTCCGCACCGCGCGCGACGTGGGCACGTACGTCTTTCTCGGCGGCAACGCGCTCGTGAGCGTCCCCGCGGGGTTCCGGCCCGTCGCGCACCTCGACCGGCGCCACCACGAGGCGCGCTACTACGCGCGCGCGCGCGCCCTCGAGGACGCCGCGCGCGCCGACCTCGCACAACCCGCGGTGACAGCCCCCCTCGTGGCGCGGCTCCGCGCCGCGGAAGAGGCGGGGCGCGCCACGCGACCGGCCAAGTTCCCTCCCGCGCGCGACTTCGGGCGAATGGCGCCCAAGCGCGTCCTCTCGGGCGACCCCTGCACCTGCGGCAGCGCTCGAGCCTACCGCGAGTGCTGCGCGCGCGGCGCCGGTGTGGCAGTGCCCTTGCTCGCCCGCTGACGCTCCGCTCTAATCGACGCGTGCCGGAGCTCGATCACCCCGAGAAGCTCTTCCCGATCATCCTCATTCTCTTCATCATCCTCATCGTCATGACCATGCGGAAGATGGGCGAGCGGAAGATGGACACGGGCTCGTCCTACCTCGGCAGCGCTCATCACCTCACGTCGATGACGCAGACGATCGAAGAGTGCGCGCGTCGGATCGTCGCCAAGTACCCGCAGCTCGACGACCGAGAGCACGCGCGCATGGTCCGCGACGAGATGCGCCTGCTCGGCATCGTGAAGGTCGACATGTACGAGGCGACGATCTACACGACCATCGCCCGCATCAAGGGCGGCGCCGCGCCCGGACCGCCTTCTCCCCCCTCGGCTGGCTAGAGCGATCAGAGCGACGTGGGGGCGCGCCGCGGGGCGCCGCCGCTCGGGCTGCCCTCCCCGGCCAGCGACGGCACGGACACGCCTTCGTCGTCGAGGAGTTGCTTGCGGACGTAGATCGGCACCTTCTCGCCGAGCGCGAGCGCGACGCAGTCGCTCGGACGCGCATCCATGACGAGCAGCGAGCCGTCGCCTCGTTCGAGCACGACGGTGCCCCGGTACACGTCCGACACGAGGTCGTCGACCTGGACCTGGACCGCGCGCCCGCCGAGCTCGTGGATGGTCTCGGAGAGCAGGTCGTGGGTGAGCGGCCGGACGTAGTGATCGCCCCGCGCCCGAAGGTCGATCGAGGTCGCCTCCGTGCCGCCGATGAAGATCGGGAGCGCGACGAGCTCCGCGGAGTCCGTGAGCAGGACTGCGTTGCCGCCGCTGTGCATCGCCACCACGCGGAGCACGTGCGTCTCGACGTACCCGGCGGGCATGGTCGCCGCGATCGCCGGCGGGCCCGCGGCGGCACCGTGCGGGCGCCGCTTGCACCCGGGGCCCGCGGCGAGTTGCAGAGTGCACGCGATCGCGACCGCCACGATCGACTGGAAGCGCATGCCCGAAGCCTACGCCATCTTCACGCCCTCGGCCCAAGGAGCCGGACGCGCCTCACGAAAGGTCTCGCTGCGGATGAGCCCGGCGCGCGACAGTGGGCCCGCGGCGCTGTATCCTCATGCAGGACATGCGCATCCAGGCATCGCTCCTCGTCGTGCTCGCCGCGTGCTCGGTCGCCGTGTGGACGGATACGTTCAGCGGCCAGGACGCGCGCACGGCGTCGACGGGCGCCTTGCCTCCAGGCGGCGACGGCGGCGCCGCGACGGGCGACGCGGGCACGCAGTACGACGCATCCGCGGCCGCCTCCGACTGCCAGGCGCTCGCGGCGTCGAGGGCGCCGGTTCCGATCACGGTCACCTTCCCCGGCTACGGCACCAGCAGCGCCTCCATCCACGTCGTCACCTCCTCGGGCAGCTGCGATCTCGTCGCGGACACCGCGCAGGACGGCATCGTCTTCACCTCGAACGCGCTCCCGTGCGCTTCCCTGCTCGCCCCTGGCTCGCCGAGCTTCGCGCAGGCCACCGCTTCCGGAGGGGGCGGGCCGAACGACCTCACCTTCCAGTGGGGCTACGACGTCGCCGCGACCTGCACGATCACGGACGAGTACTCGCTCGCCAAGCAGTAACGTCGCGGCGCCGACCGCGACCGGTCGAGGCGGACCGGAACGGGTGTTGCTCGTCTCCTGTTCGTACGGAGCACACCATGGATACCGTTCATGAGGCTCAGGCGGTCCTTGCAGGCCGCCGGTGGGCCGAGCAGAAGGCGGACGCGCTCGAGGGGACCCTGGCCGAGAGCTGGCCGACCGCGTGGGATCCGTCGTGGGGCGGCGAGCTTCGCCTGCACGGAGCACGCCTCGACCGCGCCGAGCTGGACGAGCTCGTCGACCTCGCGAACCGCGAGGCCGCGACACGCTGGCTGGAGCTGGTCGAAACCAGGAGATCCGTCGAGGACGCCCGCGGCGAAGCGGAGGAGCTGGAGGCTCGCGCCGTCTGGCTCTACGAGGCCCTGCGCCAGCACACGCCCG
>DATIQP010000538.1:0-9940 GCA_035470765.1 Polyangiaceae bacterium
ACGTCGAGCTGCTCGACGGGCTTCATCCGCGCGCCGCCGCCGATGGCACCGTCGGCGGCGAGGGCCCACGCGGGAGAGCGCGCGATCGAGTCGTGCTCGACGAGGGCGTCGGCCAGCAGCTTCTGCAGCTCGGCGAGGCTCACGGCGCGGCCCCCGCCGCAATGGCCGTCGCGAGATCGAGCGCCCGATCACGGTGCTGGGCGGCGAGCGCCGCCTCGCGAGCGAGCACCTCGAACGCCGGGATGTTCTCGTCCCACTCGATCAGCGTCGAGACCGCGCCGACGCGACGGATCGCTCTCTCGTAGAGCGCCCACACCTCGCGCCGGACGTGGTCGCCGTGGTTGTCGAGCAGGTAGGCGCCACGGTCTTGGTGGCCTGCGAGGTGGATCTGCACGACGCGATCGGCCGGGACGGCGTCAATGAACTCGGCCGGGTCGAAGCCGTGGTTGTATGCGCTGACGAAGACGTTGTTCACGTCGAAGAGCAGCCCGCAGTCGGCGCGCTCGGCGAGCTCCGCGAGGAACTCCCACTCCGGCATCTCGCTCTCGCGGTACGACAGGTAGCTCGAGACGTTCTCGAGCGCGAAGGGCCGCTCGATCGCATCCTGCACGCGCTTGACGCGCTCGGTGACGTGCGCGAGCGCTTCCTTCGTGTAGGGCAGCGGGAGAAGATCGTGGAGATCGAGGCCGCTGGCGCGGCAGAAGCACGCGTGATCGGTGAAGTAGGGCGGATCGAGCGCGTCCACGAGCACGCGCAGCCGCGCGAGGTACTCGTCGTCGAGCGGCGCGACGGAGCCGATCGACATCGCCACGCCGTGAGGGATGACCGTGTAGCCGGCGCGCAGCCGCGCGAGGTTCGCCGCGGGCCGCCCTCCGCCGGGCCCGCGGGCGGCCGGCCACGGCGACATGAAGTTCTCGCTGATCACCTCGTACCAGCGCACGTCCGGCGAGCCGCCGCGATCGAGCACGTCCGCGGCGTGCTTAGGCCGAAACCCGACGCCGACCCCGAGATCGGGGATGTGGTGACGCGCGCGAAACGACGGCATGAGCGAGAAGCCTACCCCGAAAACACGAAAGCGCCGGAGCCCGAGAGCCCCGACGCCTTCGCCAACTGCTCCGCGGCTCGCGCCGCGGTGATCACAACGTGATGGAAGAGATCACATCTTCGACGGCGCAGCCGCGCCGCCGGCGGCGCTGCCGCCGCACGAGCTCTTGCCGTTGCAGCTCTGCTTGCCCGCGGCGCTGCCGCTGGGTGCCGCCTCGGGGGCAGCCGACGAACCGGACGCCGCCGGCGTGGTCGCGCCGCCCGACGAGCTGCTCTCACCGCCACACCCGGCCAGCAGGCCCACCAAGATGCCCGAAGCCGCTGCCACAGCCAGACTCGTTCCGATCTTCATGTCGTTCTCCTCGTGTGTCTTCCCCTTGGCCGTCCCAAGGAATTTGAATCCCGCGGGCTTGTTGTCGGCCCACGAGAAGTGAGCCGGTAGCGTACAGGTGTATCGCTGAAGGTGAAGAAAAAAATGGCAGGGTGACAATGGGGTGCTGGTGTACAACGACGGACCATGGGGTCCGACGTGGTGCCCGCGCTCGTCGCGTTGGGATTCAGTCTCAACGAATCGCGCGCCTACGCGGCGCTGCTGACGGAGTCTCCCGCCACGGGATACGAAGTGGGAGTGCGCGCGCAGATCCCACGCTCGGCGGTGTACGGCGTGCTCCGTCGCCTCGTGAAGGCGGGAGCGGCAAGGGCCATCGCCGGATCGCCGGAGCGCTTCGTGCCGGCCGCGCCGGCCGACTTGCTCTCGATGTTGCGCAAGCGCTTCGACGCGTCCGCCGAATCGCTCTCCGAGGCCATGCGCCGCCTCGAAGCCGCGCCGCCCGTGCCGGACGTCTTCAGCGTCCGCGGGTACGATCGCATCCTCGAGGAAGCCGAGCGCGTCGTCCGCGGCGCCGACAAGCGCCTCGTCGTCAGCGGGTGGGCGCGCGAGCTCGAGCTCCTCGCGCCGGAGCTCAAGCGCGCCGACAAGCGCGGCGTCTACGTGGTCGTCTTCTCACACTCCGCGCTCGGCAGCCTCGCCGGCGAGGTGTTCTCGTACGGTCTTCCGGAGGAGAAGCTCGCCACGTTCTGGAAGCACCGCCTCATGGTGGTCGCCGACGATCGGACGACACTCATCGGCGCGACCGAGAACCGCGACGGCGACGCGGCGGTGGTGAGCGACACCACGGCCATCGCGGAGGTCGCGACGAGCCAGATCGCCCTGGACATCACGCTGCTCGCCCAGCGCAAGCACGCCAACGTCGACGCCGTGATGGCGAAGCTCCTCGGCGATCGCGTCGGCCAGCTCGACACGCTCTTGCCCGCCGCCCCGCACCCGCCGACCAAACCACCCAAGGCTCGCCGGGCCAGGTAGCCACACCCGTCCGCGCCTTCCGCGCCTTCGCGGCGCCGTGATAGCTTGGCTGCCCGTGGCGTCGTCCGTCGCACCCCCGCGCAGCATCCTCCCCGGCGAGCGCGATGCGTACACCGATCTGCTCCGCGACACGCGCGGGCTCCGTCGAGAGCAGGCACAGGCCCGCGAGCTGTTCGTCACGCGCCTGGTGACGGAGCGCAAAGAGGATCTGCTCTTCGAGCTCGAGGTGCTGCTCAAGGGCCTCGCCTGCTTCGCCAACCCGCGCAACCACCCCGGTCCGGCGCGCCGCACGCCCGTCGTCGCCCAGGATTTCCGCGAGCCTCTCGCCCTCGCGCGCGAGGCGATGGGGCGGGTCACGTCGCTGTGCCGCTCGCTGCAGTTCGAGCGCGATCGGGCCTTCGTCTTCCAGCGCTACCTCGAGACCGTCATGCCGGACGACGCGGTGCGGACGCGCCTGGTCCACGCGGGCACCGCGCAGGACTCGCCGGAGCAGTCGCTGTTCTACCTGCGCCACGGCATGACCAACCTCGTCGAGGTCGTCAGCGGCATCGCTCGGCTGCCGCGCGTGCCGTTCCGCCTGTTTTACGCCACGCTCGGCGTCGCGCAGCGCGAGGTCGCGCAGTCGGCCTACTTCAACCCGCTCATCGCCCTCGAGTTCCGGCCAGAGTTCGATCGCATCGGCAACCCGCGCATCCTGGAGCTGATGCGCAGCGTGCCCGGCGAGCACGCGCGCCGGCTCGTGGCCCTCTCGTTCCTCTCGCTCTTCCGCATGCTCCGCTACCTCGCGCTGCTCGAGAGCTCGGTGCGCGATCCGAGCGACGGCGCCCGCCGCTCGACCGGCGTCGTCTACGTGATCCTCAGCGTGCTCCGCTCCGACGCGCGCGCCCTCACGGCGTACCTGCGTCTGAGCTCGGGCCGCGTCCTCGCGGAGGGGTTCGAGCGCGACGTCTTCGCCATCCCCGCCGCGCAGATGGCGACGCGCTTCGATGGGCTGTTGTCGGAAGGGCGGCGCCTGCTCAACATGCGCGCCACGCTGGAAGGGATCGGCGCCAACGTCCGGCTCGAGATGCGCCGCGCCTTCGAGCACGACTTCCCTTCTCCCGACGCCGCGCCGAGCCTCGAGGTCCTGCGCGGCGCGGTGGCGCGTGCCGTCCGAAACCTCCGGCCGGCGTTGCAGAACGGCATCCTCTTTCTGGGCAACTCGCTCGGCGTCCACCTCGAGGACCAGGGCGTCTTCGACGACGAGGAGGCGCGCCGCCTTTTGTCCGAACGGCTTCGCCGTGACGTCTGGATGTTCGCCCAGATCGTGCGCGCGTTCGCGCACAAGGCTCGCGCCACCCCGACGGGCGAGGTTCGCTGGACCGGCGTTCCGCCTCTCCAGTTCGTGCGCGAGTTCCTCGCCTACTTCCAGGCGATGGGCTACCCGCTGCTCCGCACCGCCGACTACCCGCGCGTCGACGCCTTCATGAGCGCCATGGAGGGCCTGGAGGAGACCGACCTGCTCGAGCCCGAGCGGATGGCCCGCGCGATCGAGGAGTGCGAGCACTTCCACGCCTTCCTCACGCTGCTCTTCACTCGGATCGGCAAGCGCGCGGAGCTCATCGGCGTGCCGTTCGAGAAGCGCGCGGCGGCCGAGTCGCTCAAGCTCTACCTTGGCGCCTCCTGAGCCCCTTAAAAGCCGAAAGGGTGTCTCCCTTGCGGGAAACACCCTCTGGCCTCCACGACGTTACAGCCGTCACGGAATTGGCGGCCGCTCGAAATGGTTCGAGCGGCCTTGGGCTCACTCCTCCCCGTCGTCCAGCCCGTGGCTCGACGTGGGGGCCCCACCCAACATCGACGGTACTCCCACGGGGGGAGCCGCCTTGGGCGCGGCAGCTTTCACGGCGCCGCCAGAAGGCTTCTTCGGGGCGGCACGTCGTGCAGGAGCCTTCTTGGTCGCCTTCTTCTTGGCGACCCTTGCCCCGTGCGCTTTGCCCTTTTTCTTGGCAGTTTTCCCGGCGGCCTTTTTGGTCGTCTTGGTCTTCTTCTGACCTTTTTTCGCCTTCTTGGCAGCCATGGCGGATACCTAGCGCTTGCCCTTCTTCTTCGCGGTCTTCCCCGCGGCCTTCTTCGTGGTCTTGGTCTTCTTCGCAGCCTTCTTCGCCTTCTTAGCAGCCATTGTATTCCTCCTAGCGAGGTGAATACGTGACGTATATGGTCACCTACGTTACCTGTCAAACAAAAAAACATCGCGAAGTTGATTTATTTTGACAGGTGCTTCGTGTGACCTTCACACGAAGGGGGGCGGGCGAGGCCCGCGTTTGACGACGCGCGCGCAGCGGGACTAGCGTGCGCACGCCGCGCCTCGTGCGCGACAATCCACACTTGCCACGCTGCGCGCGAAGTCCGTACGCGCGCGCCGCAGCGGACTCGGAGGTGCTCTGGTGAACGTGATCAAATTGACGAAGCATGGGCTCCTCGCGGTGCTCTTGTCGGCATTCTTCGCGACGATGTTCGGCGCGTTGGGCTGCGGTTACTCCGAGGAGGAGTATCAGGCGCAGGTCCACGCCCGCGAGCGCGCGGAGGCGGACCTCAAGGCTGCCCAGAAGCAGATCGCCGACGACAAGAAGAAGTACGACGACGCCGTCGCTCAGCAGGACAAGCTCAAGAGCGACCTGAAGAAGCTCGGCGTCGACCTCGACGCGGCCAAGACCAACGCCGAGAACCTCGAAGCGGCCATGAAGCAGTACAAGGACCGCGCCGACCAGCTCGCGGCGATCGAGGCTCGCTTCCGCGACCTCAAGAACCGCCTCGACAAGCTGAACGCCGTCGGCCTCAAGGTCGTCGTCCGCAACAACCGCATGGTCATCCAGCTCCCGGGCGACGTGCTCTTCGACTCGGGCAAGGACGAGCTCAAGCCGCAAGGCAAGGAAGTGCTCGGTCAGGTCGCGGAGGTCATTCACAACGACCCGACGCTCTCCACGCGCAACTTCCAGGTCGCCGGTCACACCGACAACGCGAAGTACCCGCCGAACGGGAAGTTCCTGGACAACTGGGGCCTCTCGCTGATGCGCGCGCGGCAGGTTCTGCTATTTTTGACGGAGCCGACGGGCGATGCGAAGGCCAAGGATCCGAAGAAGCGCGGCGGCGGCGGCCTCGACGAGAAGCGCTGGTCGGCGTGCGGCTTCGGCGACACCGACCCGCAGGCGGGCTCGGTCGAGCACCAGACGCCGGAAGAGCAGGGCAAGAATCGTCGCGTCGAGCTGGTCCTCCAGCCGAACGTCGAGGAGATGCTGAACCTCAGCGCCATTCACTGAGATCGAGCTCCCTCGAAAAACGGGCGCGGCGGGCCTTCGGGTTCGCCGCGCTTCGTTTTTTTGTTGGGCTAGGATCGTCGGATGCGCGTCGCGACCATCGACATCGGCACCAACACCACGCTGCTGCTCGTCGCCGAGCGCGACGCCTCCGGCGCCATCCGCGCGGTGCGCGAGGAGGCGACCATCACCCGCCTCGGCGAGGGCGTCGACAAGACGCGCAAGCTCGCGCCGCAGGCCATCGAGCGAACCGCCGCGTGCCTGGCCGACTACGCGGCGATCGTGCGGGAGCTCGGCGCGGCCCGGGTGGCCGTCGTGGGCACGAGCGCGATGCGCGACGCGGGGGGAGGCGAGGAGATCCGGTCGCGGGTACGTGAGCTGTTCGGCGTCGAGGCGCGGACCATCTCGGGCGGCGAGGAGGCCCGCGTGACCTTCGCCGGCGCGCTCAGCGGCATGCGCCACGGCGCGGGCCGCGCGGTGGTCTTCGACATCGGTGGCGGCAGCACGGAGATCGTCGTCGGGACGGTCGACGAGCGCGGCCGAGCGCAGGACGTCGTCGCCGAGCACAGCTTCGACGTAGGCAGTGTTCGCCTCACCGAGCGCCACGTCCGCGCGGACCCGCCCTCGGCCGCCGAGCGCGCCGCCGTGCGGAGCGCCGCCCGTGAAGCCTTCGCCTCGCGGCCGGGCCTGCTCGCCGAGGCGCGAACGGTCTCGACGCCGCCCGTCGGCATCGCGGGCACGGTGACGACGCTCGCCGCGGTCGCCCTGTCGCTCGTGCCGTACGACGGCGCGCGCGTCCATGGTCACACGATGACGCTCGAGCAGGTGGAGGCCGTCGTCGCGCGCCTCGCTTCCGTCCCGCTGGAAGAGCGACGAACCATCCCGGGCCTCGAGCCCAAGCGCGCCGACGTCATCGTCGCCGGCGGCCTCGTCACGCTCGCCGTCCTCGACGCGCTCGGCGCCACCGCCGTCCGAGTCTCGGACCGCGGCGTGCGATGGGGCCTCGCCGAACAGCTCCTCGCCTAGCCTCCGTCTCCGTCTCCGTCTCCGTGGCCACTTTCACGGGTCGGGTGGCTCAGTGTAGGCAAACACGCATATCACTGATCTGGATCAATGAATTTGGGCCCTATTTGTTTGACAAACTGGCCTAAAAAAAACTAGAGTGCGCGTGCCTGATTTCATAACCTCGCATCGCGACCACGGTCCCGTCCCAGTTAGGGCGGCCGGTTGGTCGGCACGACGAACGGTTCAGCAGGTACGGAAAGATCGAGCTCGCGGCGAAAGCCCTGAGCACGTTGCCTTTTTGTGCTCCGGGACCGGGCGGCGCGGGCGGTGTGGGCAGGCAAGGAGACGCCATGCAAGCAGGAACCGACGTGAAGTTCAAAGTTGGCGACAAGGCGGTCTACCCCAAGCACGGGGTCGGCGAGATCGTGCGGATCGTGGAGCTCGATATCGCTGGTGCGCGGCAGAAGTTCTACGAGGTCAAGATCCTCGACAAGAACCAGAAGACCGTGAAGATCCCCATCGCGACTGCGGGCAACGTCGGGTTGCGGCAGCTGGTCGGCGAGCAGGAGATCGAGGAGATCTTCGACATCCTGCGCGAGCGCACGATCAACTTCGACAAGCAGACTTGGAACCGCCGATACCGCAGCTTCCTCGCGAAGATCCAGACCGGCTCCATCTACGACGTCGCGGAGGTGCTCCGCGATCTCTACCGCCTCAAGACGGACAAGCAGCTCTCGTTCGGCGAGCGGGCGATGCTGGACACGGCGCGCACGCTCATCGTCAAGGAGATCGCGATCTCGCGCGGTCAGACGGAAGAGCACGTGAAGTCGGAGATCGAGTCGATCTTCACCACGAACTGAAACCTCCGCTCACGTCTCGAGGAGGCCGAACTCCCAGTGCTCGCCGGGCTCGCGTAGCCCGGCGACCGCGGCCTCCACGCGCCTCAAAAGGTCCTGCGGGCTCGTGAACGGCGAGGGCCGCACGGCGACCGCGACGGTCGTACGCGCGCCTTCGGGCGCAGCGCCGTCTCCCGGCCATTGCCAGACGCGAGCCCCGGCGACACCGTCGACGGCGTAGACGATCTCGAGGGTTCGGCGAAGGCGTGGGGGAAGCGGCATGGTCATGGTGCGAGCGATGCCTCGTCGATCTCGGCGAGCGCGAGCGCGCGCTTGCCTCCGTGGTCCTTCTCGAACTTCTCGACGCGAGCCGCGTCGACCGGGACGAGCTCCGGCCCCATGGGGCCGACGACGTCGCTGCCCACGACGAAGCGGACGTCGCTCGCGGGGTGCCAGGCTCGGTCGTAGTAGTCCTGTACGCGCACGTCACCCTTCTTTCCGTCGGCGAGCCACGTCGAGAGGGCGCAGCGGGGCGTATCGAAGCGGCGCGCGTCCACCTGCGCGGTCCACGCGCTGCCCTGGGCGATCTTCATCCCGCAGCGCGCGCAGCGATCACCGGGCGCCGAGCCCTTGCACGCGACGGCCGCGAGCACGATAGCGAGCAGCATGGCGAGGAGCCGGTGGAGGTTGCTCATGGGAAGAGCGAGGCCCCGTGGCTGACGAGCGCGTAGCGAACGACCGGGACCAGGCAGAGCAGCGCGAAGGCGCCCCATGCGAGCGCGCCGCGGCGCAGGCGTGATGCGGCGAACCGCTGCCAGGCTTCGGCCACCTGGGGCTTGCGGGCGAGGAGCGCGGAGGCGCCGGCCCCGAAGCTCCACACGGCGGCGAGCAGCAGGGCGCCGAAGAGCGGGTAGCCAAGGCCCCAGGCGTCGGCGCGGAGCAGGCAGAACGGGCAGTGGTGCTGCGGGACCTCGAACGTGTACGGCGCGATCTCGAGGACGATCGCCGCGAGCGCGAGCGGGAGCGACGCGAAGGCGACGGCAGAGGCGAGCACGACCTTCGGGCGGGTGGGGCGGCGGGCGACGAGCCACGCGAGCAGGATGCAAACGCCCACGCCGATCGCAGCGGCCGCGGTCGCGGCGACGCGAGGACCGCCAATGGTGCCTCCGCGCGCCGACGCGATCGGATCGAGCTGCACCGAGCAGCAGGACGCGACGACGCTCAGATCGAGATCGAGGACGAACGCGGTCTGCAACGCGAGGTCGACGAGCGCGAGCGGCGCGACGAGGAGCGTCGCCCACGCGAGCGGGCGCACGAGCTCCATCGTCTTGGTCCGCGCGTCGAACGAGTAGAGCTGCGCGAGCGTTCCCGCCGCCAGCGCCGCGAGCACGCTGGCGTACAGCGAGCGGAAGCCCCATGGGCTCGAGTTGAAGGCCCCGTAGGCGCACATCGCGCCGCGGATGCCGCGACTGAGCTTGTCGGCCGAGAGGGCCGAGAGCAGCAACGCCACCACCTGTGCTGCGGCGCCGACGCGGACGAACGTCCCCGCGAGCTCGACGCGGCGCTCGAGCAGGAGCTGGCCCTCGGTCGCGCGCATCACGTCGAAGCGCCGCAACACCTGGATCGCGGTCACGCTGGCGCGCACGAGGAGCGCGCTCGCGACGATCCCCGCGAGGAGCCGCAAGAACACCCAGGGCTCGAGCAACTGCACGACGTCACCTTACCCCATTCGGCGCGTCGGAGACGACGCGGCCGTCGTGCATCTCGACGACGCGCGTCACGGCCTCGAGGTCCGTGACACGCGGGTCATGCGTGGCGGTGACGACGGCGCGACCGTCCTTTGCGATCGAGCCGATCTCCGCGAGGATCTGCGTCGCGCGCTCGTCGTCGAGGTGAGCCGTGGGCTCGTCGAGGAGCAGCAGCGCCGGATCGCCGAGCAGCGCTCGCGCCAGGGCCACGCGCTGCCGCTCGCCGCCGGACAGCTGCCGCGCCAGCTTGTGCGCCTGCGCCCCGACCCCGAAGCGCTCGAGCAGCGCCGAGGCACGCTTTCGATCCGGGTCGCGGACGCCGACGGGAACGAGCGGCAGCAGCACGTTGTCGAGCACGGTCATCGACTCGAGGAGCTGGAGATCCTGGAAGACGAAGCCCACGGTCTTGCGCCGCATGTCGGCGCGATGGGCGTCACGCAGACGCGAGGTCGCCTCTCCATCGAAGAGCACCTCGCCCGACGTGGGCCGGAGCATGGCGCCGAGCAAACCGAGCAGCGTGGTCTTGCCGCTCCCGCTCGGACCGCGCAAGACGACCCACTCGCCGGAGCGGATCTCGAGCGACGTGGCGTGGACGACCTCGCGGCGGCTGACGCCGTCCCAGACCTTCTTGGTCACTTCCCGCATCGCGAT
>DATIQP010000539.1:0-2789 GCA_035470765.1 Polyangiaceae bacterium
CGGGTCACGCGGCGCGCTGCGAGATCCACCTCGACCACCTCGCGGTCGCGCTGCGACGTCACGTAGGCCTTGTCGCCGACGACGGCCACCGCCGCGGGAAACTCGCCGCCCGGCGCGCCGCCCCCGGGCCGAAGATCGACCTCCGCCACGGGCGCGCGCGCGCGCGTGTCGACGATGGAGAGCGAGTCGTTGTCGTGGTTGGCGACGACGAGCTTCGCCCCGTCCGCGGTGAAGGCGACCCCGGCCGCGATCGCGCTCTGGTTGCGCCCCAAGCCCTTGGCGTGGCCGAGCTTGATCGGCGCCGCGACCACCTTCCAGCCGTCGGGCGAGCGATCGATCTCCCAGACGCCGTCGTCCGATCCGCCGCTCGCGACGATCCTCGCGCCGTCGGGCGAGAAGGTGATGCCCCAGAAGGCGTTCGGCACCGCCAGCACCTGGTCCTGCGAGACGTGGGCCGGATCGTGGACGTCGAACAGGAAGACGTGCTCCTCGAGCGCGCCCGGAATCGGGGCGCCGTCGTCGGCCCAGTAGCGGTTGTACCCGGCCGTGAGGACCGCGAGCGTTCGCCCGTTCGGCGAGAGCGCGACGCTCGTCGCGTAGCCCACGCGCAGCTCGGGATGGCCCGGAAAGTGCGGGTCGAGCTCGAGCAGCGCCGAACCCGGCGCCGCGAGCGGCGTGATGTCGGCGCCGGTCGGCAGGTGCTGCGCCGACAGGTCCCCGAGCGCGGGCGGAGCCGCCGCCTCGGCCTCGGCCGATGCGCTGGCGACGGGATGGGTGATCGGTCGAGCTTCGGGGGCCGGCGAGCAACCGAGCGCCGCTGCAGCTACGGCCGAGCAGGTAACCAAGGCGCGGCGCACGGCGCCGCATGTTAGTCGCGGCCGGTGCGAAATGGCGGCGTTTCGCATCGCGACTTCGCGTAGACTGAGCGGCCATGGCAGCCAAGAACGCGAAGAAGAAGAAGAAGACCGCATCGCACAAGCCCGCCGCGAGGAAGCCGGCCCAAGGGAAGAAGCTCGCTGCGAAGAAGGCTGCCCCGAGGAAGAAGGCCGCCCCGAAGAAGGCCGCCCCGAAGATGAAGGCCACGCCGAAGAAGGCTGCGCCGAAGATGAAGGCCGCGCCGAAGAAGAAGACCGCGGCCAAGAGCAAGGCGGTCCAGCGCCAAGATCGCGCCGGTCACCTGGCTCCGCGCTACGCGGCCGGGCTGCGCGCGCGCAGCGGCAAGGAAGAGAAGGAAGACGTCGAGGCGTTCCTCAAGGGCACGCGCTCCGAGGACGATCTCGCCGAGGGCCTCGGCGAGGAAGTGATCGGCAAAGCCACGACGGGCGAGGACGAGGGCGAGGACTTCGCCAACCAGGTCGTCGACGAGGAGGGCGGCGGGCCGTTCGTCGTCACGACCGGCGGCACCGAGTTCGCCGACGGCGTCGACGAGTCGAACCCGGCCGACGCCGAGCGCGAGCCGTTCCCGACCACCTGACGCCGCGGCGCACGACCCCGAGGGGCTTGCGCGACGCCTATGGGTGCGTTAGTAACTCAGACATGAGTGACGTATCCCAGCCCGTGAAAAAGGGGTTCGTTTCCGGCGCGGCTCTGAGCACGCTGTCCTTTTGCCCCGTCGAGCACGATCACATCCCGCTCGAGGACGATCGCCTCGCGGAAGACGCCCCCGCGGGTGTCGACGAGGTCGACTCGCTCACTCCGACGGAGCGCGAGCCGCGAGCCTGATCGGTCACCCTCCGTGGTGATCGAGGGCGAAGCGCGCCGCGGTGACCCGCAGCGTCTCGCCCGATTCCATCAGGACGGCGATGGTGTCGCCATCCTGCGCGACCGACTTCACGCGGCGCGAGGCGCCCGCGCGCGGCACCTCGACGCGCGAGAAATCGGTCGCCCGGACGACGCTCGGCGACCGCGCTTGCGGTGACGGTAAGAAGCTGATCAGCACGATGCCGTTTCGCCAGTCGACCGTCACGTCGTCGAGGGTCGCGCCGGCGAGCTCTGCGAGCTGTTCGTCCATGTCCGGCCCCAGCATACCGTGATTACGGTACGCAGGTGCCGTTGTCGCAGTTCGGCGTCGCGCCCGAGCAGTCCTGCTTGCTGCGGCACTGCACGCACGCCACGACGCCCTTGATCTGATCGCAGAACGGCGTCGGCGCGGCGCAGTTGGCGTCGGTCAAGCAGACGTCGCAGTGACCGCCGTCGCCGCAGTACGGCGTCGCCGGGTTCTTGCAGTCGCCGTTCTGCAGGCACTGGACGCACTCGCTCGACTGCACGTTGCAGTAGGGCTGCGCCGTGTTTGTGCACTGAGAGTTGCTCGTGCAGCCGGAGCGGCACTGGAAGTCCTGCGGCGAGCAGATCGGCTGCGCGGTGCCGCAATCGCCGTTGGAGAGGCACTCGACGCAGCGGCCCTCCTGGAGGTAGCACCGCGGCGCGGAGGCCGGGCAGTCGCCGTTCTGC
Source organism: Polyangiaceae bacterium (assembly GCA_035470765.1). Taxonomy (GTDB): domain Bacteria; phylum Myxococcota_A; class Polyangia; order Polyangiales; family Polyangiaceae; genus DASXHD01. The sequence continues at coordinate 2,452 of DATIQP010000539.1, forward strand.
GTGCACTCGACACACCGGTGCGTCGTCGCGTTGCACACCGGCTGGCCCGACGGGCAGTCCGCGTTCACGTTGCACTGCACGCAGTCGCCCGTGCTCGCGTTGCAGATCGGCGCGTCCCCAGGGCAGGTGGTGTTGCTCGTGCACGCCGCGTGGCACTGGTGATCGCTCCAGCAGGAGGGCGCGGCCGCGCCGCAGTCACCGTTCGTCGCGCAGGCCACGCAGTCGCCGAGCAGGCACCGGGGCGCGCTCGCGGGGCAGTTGCCGTCGCCCACGCACTGCACGCAGCCGTACGTCGGATCGCACGTCAGCCCCTGCTTGCACGCGTTGGTGCCGTTCGG
>DATIQP010000540.1:0-5879 GCA_035470765.1 Polyangiaceae bacterium
AAGCGTGCACCGCCGGGGCCGAGAAAGACCTTGGGATCGGAGGTGGGCGAGAGGGTGAGCGCATCGGAGCGCGGCGGCATGGCGGCAATCTACCCGGACTCGCTCCGAACCCAAGGGGCACCGATCGGCTCGCGCGTCGCTTGCCACCCCGTGGGAAGGTCGGCCACCGCACGGACCGACGAATGGATCCGCACCGCCTCCTTCAGCGCGATGACCTTCGCGTCGTGCGGCTCGGTCGTGGTACCGCAGAGAAACTGCCATCCCCCGGCGGCGTCGTGCGTCACGAGCAGGATGGGCCTCGAGCCGTCCAGCACGTATCGCGTCGTGACCAAAGAGCAAGGCGTAGAACGCCCCGCGTCGTGGTCGCGCGCCCCGCGCAAGAATTCGCTACGTTCGAGGGGTACGAGCTACCCCGGAGAACCCAGTGGACCGCACGCTCTATCGAGAAGACCACGAGATGTTTCGCCGTTCGTTCCGACAGTTCCTCGAGCGCGAGGTCGTCCCGCATCAAGAGCGATGGCGTGAGGCGGGCACCGTCGACCGCGCGGCGTGGCGCAAGGCAGGCGAAGCCGGCTTCCTCTGCCCGTGGATGCCCGAGGAGTACGGCGGAGCGGGCGGCGATTTCCTCCACTCGTGCGTCATCGGCGAGGAGCTTGCGCGCATCTACGAGTCGGGCTTCGCGATGATGCTCCACTCCGACATCATCGTCCCGTACATCTTCGAGTTCGGCGACGAGGAGCAGAAGAAGCGCTGGCTGCCTGGGTGCGTCACCGGCGAGAGCGTCACCGCGATCGCGATGACCGAGCCGGGCACGGGCAGCGATCTCGCCGCCCTGTCGACGACCGCGGTCCGCGACGGCGACGACTACGTCATCAACGGCGCGAAGACCTTCATCTCCAACGGTCTGTCGTGCGACCTCTGCGTCGTCGCCGCCAAGACGGACACGGACCCGGCCAACGCGCACCGCGGCATCTCGCTGTTCGTCGTCGAGGCGGGCCGCAAGGGCTTCACCAAAGGCAAGAAGCTCAAGAAGATGGGCATGCCCTCGCAGGACACGAGCGAGCTCGCCTTCGAGGACTGCCGCGTGCCCGTCGCCCATCGCCTCGGCGAGGAGGGCGCGGGGTTCTTGATGCTCATGCAGAAGCTCCAGCAGGAGCGCCTCGTCGTCGCCATCGGCGCGCAGGCCGGGGCGGAGCAGGTGCTGCGCGACACGATCGCGTACACGCAGGAGCGCAAGGCCTTCGGCAAACCGATCAGCAAGTTCCAGAACACCCAGTTCAAGCTCGTCGAGTGCGCGACCAAGGTCGAAGTGGGCCGCGCCTTCCTCGATCGCCTCGTCGCCGAGCACGTCGCCGGCAAGTACCTCGTCAAGGAGTGCTCGATGGCCAAGCTCTGGCAGACCGAGATGTCGAGCGAAGTCATCGATACGTGCCTCCAGTTCTTCGGAGGCTATGGTTACATGCTCGAGTACCCCATCACGCGGGCCTACATGGACGCGCGCGTCGCGAAGATCTTCGCGGGCACGAACGAGATCATGAAGGTCATCATCGCCAAGCAGATGGGCCTCTGAGGTGCGCTGCGCCGGTTTCGCCGACACGACGCTCTCCTTCTTCAAGAAGCTCGCGAAGAACCAAAACAGGGCGTGGTTCGCCGCGCACAAGTCCGAGTACGACGAGGGTTGGCACGCGCCGATGGCCGCGCTGCCGGCCGAGGCGAGGGAGGCGCTCGACGACGCGTCCCCCCACATCGAGCTCGGCGAACCCACGTCGGCGCGGGCGGGCTGATGGACGCCCCGAGCGCGCTCTACGTGCACGTCGGGACGGCCGACGGTTGCTTCGCGGGCGCGGGCTCGTAGCACCTCGAGGCGCCGCGGCTCGAGCGTCTGCGCAAGGCCCGGAAATGCTGCGCGAGAAGCTGGCGAGCCGCGCGATCCTCGACTGGACCGTGAGGACCGCGAAGGTCGCGGCGCCGTTCGTCGAGTGGCTGACGTTCGCGCTCGTGTGAGCGCGCCTCGTCACCCTGGTCGTCGACCCTCGAGCCGGTGACGCCATGCCTTTCTTCCCAGGCGTCACGATGATGGTGCGGCGCGCGCTCGAAGGCGGAGCTGCGGCTCCGCCCGCGGCAAGGACGTGCGCGAGCACTAGATGCGCGCGAGCTTGTCGGGGTTGCGCACGATGTCCACCTCGGTGATGCGCGTGCCGTCGGTCGCGATCGTGACGACGGTCTCCACCCGCCCGCCGAGGCGCCCCACGATCGCCGGCTCGCCGTTGAGGATGACCATCTCGAAGGTCAGGCTGGCGGCCTTGCGCGTGAGCCCCGCCAGCATCTGCGCGGCGTTCCTCGCGCCGTAGACGGGCTTGGTCGCCGAGGTCGCCTTGCCGCCGCCGTCGCTGGTGCAGACCACGTCGTCCGCGAGCATTCGCTCGAGCCCCTCGACGTCGCCGAGCGTGCACGCCTGCATGAAGCCCGTGAGCAGCCTCCCGTGCTGCTCCCGCGTCCCCGCGAAGCGCGGCCTCCGCGCCACCACGTGCGCCTTGGCGCGATGGAGGATCTGCCGCACCGTCGCCTCCTGCTCGCCGACGATGGCGGCGATCTCGGCGTGCGTGCAGTCGAACACGTCGTGCAGCAGGAACACGGCGCGCTCGATTGGCGAGAGGGTCTCGAGCAGCACCATGAAGGCCATCGAGATCGTCTCGCGGTCCACCTTTGCGTCGGTGGGCAGCGGCTCGGGGAGCCACGGCCCGACGTACTCCTCGCGGCGCACGCGCGCGCTCTTGAGGTGATCGAGGCACAGCCGGGTCACCACCGTGGAGAGCCAAGCGCGCGGAGATTCGACGCCCGCCACGTCGCGGGCCTTGAGGAACGCCTCCTGCACCACGTCCTCTGCGGCGGCGCGGTCTCCCAGCATGCGGTAGGCGATGCCGAACAGCGTCGGTCGGTGCTCTTCGAAGTCGATCATCGCTCGCGCCATTGTGTCAGGCCACGAGCCGCTTGGGCTCCGATTCGCGGGGCAGGCGCCGGCGGGGCTGCGGCCAGCGATAGAAGGCGAAGTACCGCTCGAGCTTCATCGACCAGACGGTGAAGCGCACGACCCGCTCCTTGATCCAGGCGCCCAGCCGCCCGGTGACGATGCCGCGCGGCTCGCCCGCGTTGCTCATGAGCTGGATGAGCCCGTCGCGACGCCCGAGGCTGACGCAGAAGATGCTGTCGCCGAGGCGGAAGGGGCGCTCGTCCTCACCGGCGATCGAGCGAGCCAGGTTGTCGGCGGCGTGCACCGCCGTCGGCATGGCGTATTTGCAGCCGGTGCGCAGCGGCGCCCCCGCGTCGAAGCGCGGATCGGCGGCGTCGCCGACGGCGTAGACCTCCGGGTGCGACACCGATCGAAGCCGTGCGTCGACGACGATGCGCCCTCGCTCGCTCACCTCGAGCCCGCTCGCGCGCGCGAGCGGAGGAGCGAGGAAGCCGCCGGCCCACACGCACGCGTCGCACTTCAACTCGTCGCCGTCGCCGAGCACCACCGCGCCCGCCCGGGCCTCGCGCACCTTTGCGTCGACGACGCGCACGCCCAGCCGTCCGAGCGCGCCGCGCAGGTAGTCCTGCGCCGCCGGCGAGAGGAAGGTGCCCACGCCGCCCTGCGCCACGAGCGTGACCCGCGCGCCGCGCTCGGCGACCTCGGCGGCGGTCTCGATTCCGGTGAGCCCGCCGCCCACGACGACGACCTCGCCCGCGCCCGCGTCGAGCGCCTCGCGCAGCCGAAGCGCGCCCGCCTCGTCGCCGATCAGCAGCGCGTGCTGCCGCACACCGCGCACGCCGCCGTCGTCCGCCACGCTGCCGAGCGCGAAGACGAGCCGGTCCCATCCGAGATCGCGGCCGTCCGCGAGCCACGCCACGCGACGCTTGAAATCGAGGTCGGTCACGGTGCCGGCGACGAAGGTCACGCCCGTGCCGCGGAGCATGGCCGCGATCGACCGTCGTGGCGGCGCCTTGCCCGCTCCGAGCTCGTGGTTGCGCACGCGCTCCACGAGCTCGGGCACGGCGTTGACCAGGGTGACGCGCGCGCCAAGCCCCCGCTTGGCCAGCCGTAGCGCCGCGATCATGCCCGCATAGCCCCCGCCGAGAACCAGGATCTTCATGATTCGTCTCCTTTCCTGGGAGACGAGATAGCCCGGCGAGGTGTGACGACGATTTTTTCGCGCTACGGTCTCGATGCCCGTAGAGCTCACCCACGGTGAGGTCGCGGAAGCGCTACGCGAGAACACCGAGCGATGCGCTACGCGCGCTTTCGAGGGCCGACCGCGCGCGATGCGCCGGCGTCATCTTCCCGTCCACGCGGCTCACGAATCTCGTGTCTGTGCAAACAGCAGCTTCGTGTCGCCTCGCGGAGCCGCGGGCCGCGCGTTGCGCGTTTGCGACGCGAGCTGCACCGCGACGAGCGCGTGCGTGACCAGGTAGAACGGCACGAGCACCGTCGGCACGAGCGCGAAGGGCAGGTACTGCATCGCCTGCGACCCGACCCCGACGTTTATCCAGTGGACCGGGCTGCCGCTCGCGGACGATAGACCCAAGCCGATCGCGACGACGAGATCGAGCGCGCCGAACAGGTTCCAGCTCCGAACGGTGCTCGATCGCGCGTGCCCGCGCGCGACGCTCAGCGCGAGCGGGATCGCGAACGCACCCGTCACGATGTCACCGAGGCCGGCGGCGAAGGGAAACGGTCCGCTGAGGCGACCGTCCGCCGCGAGGAACAGGAAGAGAACACCGAGCACGCGCAGCGCGTTGAGGCCGATCAACAAGGACGTGGGCACGGCGAGCAGCGCGGCGCGCGCCCTCCGCGATCCAAGCGCCAGCGCCCCTGCGGCGAGCAACGGCACCGCGAACAGCCCGGCCACGCCCGGCACGGCACGATTCGGCGAGAACGCGAGCAGCCCGGTCGCGGCGAAATGGGTCGCGAGCCCGACCCAGCCGCCGGCCATGGCCGCCAGGCCTAGGCGCCGCGCGAGCGAGCCGCCCAGCGCACCCGTGAAGGCCACGAGGTTGATGCCGATGGCGGCCATGCCGACGATTGATCCGATGAGATCCAACATGTTTCTTCTCCTTGGGATACATATGTATATACATGCAACTGTCCGAGCCTGATTCAGCTCGACGCGAGCTTGCTCGCGGCGAGGTGCGACGCGTGACGCAGCGCGACGGCTTCCGCACGGCCGACCCGCTTCTCGAACGCGTGCTGCGCGGCCTCCCATCGCGGCTCGAGGGCGCGCAGCTTGGCCCGTCCCTTCGTCGTCAGCGCCCAGCGACGCTCGCGCCGATCGTCGCCGACGCTGTCCTTGGCGAGCCCGGCCTTGTTGACGAGAGCAAGCGCGCGCGTGGCCGTCGTCTGGTCGATGCCGATCACTTGCGCAATTTCCGTGATCGTGAGGTTCGGCGCGCGCTCGAGCACCTGCAGCACCGTGTACTGCGTCGCGTGCAGGCCGCTGCCCGCGAGCGCTTCCTCGTAGAGGACCGTAACGGCTCGGGCGGCCTGACGCAGCGTCGCGCAGTAACAGTCGAGGGCCTGGAGCTTCATGTCCCAGTTTAAATGAATGCATATGCATGCAATGTCAAGGGAGAGAGGCGCGATTCTGGGCGAAGACTTCGGCGTCGGCGTCGTCGTCGGCGGCGGCGGCGATCCGCTGGTTCTTCTCGGCCGTCGATCGCCTGATACACGCCGGTCCAGGAGTCGGCAGAATGCGCTCGCGACCTACCCTGCCCTTCCTCGCCAGCATTCGGCCGAAGTTCGTCCGCCGACGACCTCGAACACGGGCGGGCGCGCGCACAGGCCGCCTCGCGCCGGATCGCAGTCACGGACCAAAACTGGCCCACGCCCGCCGGATGGCTCC
>DATIQP010000541.1:0-1860 GCA_035470765.1 Polyangiaceae bacterium
CGCGAGGTAGGCGACGTCGAGCCTGCCGGAGCTCTCTCTCGCGAGGATCGGGATCATCGCGAGCTTGCTCTGGGCCGTGTCCAGCGCATCGCCGCGCTTCGCGTCGAAGCTGGCGCCGTCGTTGGGCGAGTGGGCGATGCGGATCGCGTCGGCCATGTCGAGCGTGCTCTCGTCGACCGACGGCTTCTTCGTCGTCGTGTACATCACCCAGACGTCGTCGCCCGAGGCGACGCACGCCGGGTCGAGGCCCGCGAGCGGCTCGCCGGGGAGCGACACGCTGGTCGACGAGGGCGACCACGTCTGCCCGTCGTCGGTCGAGGCGCGTAGGCCCACGAAGTAGTCCGCGTTCGTCGCCTCGAGGAACGTCGTGTACACGCTCGACTTGCCCTCGCAGAACCAGAACAGGTTCGCGAACGCGGCCTCGGGCTGCCCGACGACCTCGGTGCGCGACCACGCGACGCCATCGGGGCTCGAGGCGACGACGCCGACGGCGGTCGCAGCCTGCATGCCCGCGAAGCTCGCGTAGCCGACGAGGATCCTGCCCTTGCTGGTGACGAAGATCTTCGGGTGATCGAAGAGCATCGTCGTGTTGCCCGGCTCGCTGACCTCCACCGGCGTGCCGAACGAGAGCGAGCCCTTGTCGGCGCGAGCGACGTAGACCTGCGAATAGTCGGCGGTCTGGCTATTGTAGTGGATGGCGAGCAGCCCCGCGTAGAAGTTCCCGTCGGCGTCCACGGTGATCGTCGGATCGCCCGGGAAGAGGTTGGCCGGCACCGTGATGTGCTGCGTGGGCGTGAAGCTCTTGCCGTCGTCGGTGCTGAAGCGATAGCCCATCGTGACGTACGGCGGCGTGGGCAGGATCTCGGTCCAGAGGATGGCGATGGTCCCGTCGGGCGCCACGGCGATCTGGTCCTCGGCCTGGTAGCCGAGCCCGCCGTCCGAGACGTTCACGCCGCCGATGGGCGCCGGCCCCGAGTCGACGACGTCGGGCACCGTCACCACGTCGGGCTTCGACGCTGCGTCCTTCCCGGCGTCGCCTCCGTCCGCCGTCACAGGATCGATCTGGCCGCCGCACGCGCAGAGAAAAGCCAAGGCCACGAAGGTCCGCATCCCCCCGCCCCAAGCAATCCGCATACCGGCTCGTTCTTGGGGATTTCTCGCGCCCGCGTGCGATCCCTAACGCCGCCTCCGTCTCGGTCTCGGTCTCAGTCTCCGTCCCCTCTTCCCATTCCCGTTCCCGCTCCCGTTCTTACATTCCCCTTCGTCTTCATCCTCTCACCAAGCGCAACCAGCTGCCCACAAGCCGCAGCGATATCCCCGCCGCCGCTGTAGCGCTTGTGCGAAAACACCCCCTCGACCGCGAGCGCGTCGCGAAACGCCGCTTCGCGCTCGTTCGAGGATCGCTCGAAGGGATCCCCCTCGCCGATCGTGTTGTACGGGATGATGCTGATGCGCGGCCGGAGCCCCTTCTCGCGCTGGAAGTGCTTCGCGCGGGCGGCGAGCGCGCGGGCGTGGTCGGGCGTGTCGTTGCGATCGCGCAGCAGCGTGACGGCCCACAGCGGCGCGTAGCCGCTCGCGCGCGTGTGGACGGCCGCCGCGTCGAGCACCTCGTCGAGCGAGTGCGCCCCCTCGATCGGCATGAGCGAGCGCCGGTCGCCCGCGATCGCCGACCCGATCGACACGCCGAGCCGGACGCGCGGCAGCTCGCGCGCGAGCCGCAGGATGCCGCTCGGGATGCCCGAGGTGCACACGGTGATCGCGCGGGCGTCGACGGGCTGCGCGCACGGATCGGTGAGGACGCCGATCGCGGCGATGACGCGATCGAGGTTGGCCAGCGGCTCCCCCATCCCCTGGAAGACC
>DATIQP010000542.1:0-4381 GCA_035470765.1 Polyangiaceae bacterium
ACCGAACGCGCGCCAGCGCGACCCGGTCATGGAAGCCCCAGCGCCGCTGCGCGCGGCCCCGACAGCACGGCCTCGCGCCCCACCTTCGCGATCCCGAGCTTCACGACGAGCTCGGCCGGCGGGCCAAGCCACGCCGCGGCGTCCTCGCCCCACTCCACGATCGTCATCGCGCCCTCTGCCCGTCGCTCCCGCAGTCCCAGCCGCTGCACCTCGGCTCGCAGCTCCGCGGGCGGCCCGAGGAGCCGGTAAAGGTCGGCGTGGAGCAACAGGCCGCGCGGCGTCGTGTACTCCTGCACGAGGGTGAACGTCGGGCTCGTCACCGCGACCCCCTCGGGCACGCCGAGGCCTCGCGCGATCGCCCGCGCGAGGAAGGTCTTTCCGGCGCCGAGCGGCCCCGACACCAGCACCAGATCTCCGGGCTGTAGCACCTGCGCGATGCGGCGTCCGAGGCGCGAGGTCTCCCGGCGCGTGCGCAGCAGCATCAGAAGCGCACGAGCCCGCGCAGCATCGGGCCGGCCGTCACGATCGCGCCCTGGCCGCCGAACGCGCTCTGCAGGTCGAACGCGAGCTCGAGCTGTACGTGCTCGCCGAAGCCGATCGCCGCGAACGCGTCGGTCCGCAGCAGGAAGCGCGACTCCTTGTCGCCCGTCGTGACGAAGAACCCGCCGACCGCGACCTCCGGCCCGGCGAAGATGCGCAACTTGGGGTAGACGGGGATCGCCCAGCGCCCGCCCACGTCCAGCGTGATCGCTCCAGGCCCGTAGAGCGTCCCCCCGAAATCGGCCCTCAGCGCGAGGCCTCGAAGCAGGGCCGGACGGTTCTCGCCCGACAGCGGCGCGTACTCGCCCGTGAGTACGCCGAAGAACGCGAAGCTCGAGAGGCCGGCGCCCGTGTCGGGTCGAACGAGCGCGCCCGTCGGTCCGAGGCCGACGCCCACCGCGAACGGCGCGTGGATTCCGTAGCCGCGATCGGGCTCGGGCGCAGGCGGCGGTGGAGGGGGAGGCGGCGGCGGTGGAGGAGGAGGAGGCGGCGGTGGAGGAGGGGGCGGCTTCTTGACCTCGACCACCTCGTTCTCCCACGGGATGGGCGAGTTGCCGATCCCCTCGGGCCGCAGCAGCAGCGCCAGCATTTCGGCGATCTGGTTGTTCGCGATCGAGGGATCGATCTCGCGTGCGAGCGACTCGACGCGCCCGCTGTCGACCTGGCACGCCTCGACCTCGAGCCGGTACGTCGCGCCGTGCGGCTGGACGTGGCCGACGAGGGTCCACTGGGACGACGAGGCTCGCCCGGCGGCCTGGTACTCGGCCTTGGTGTCGGCGACGCCGTCGGCCACGGCGGTCTGCGCGGTGACGAGCTCGGAGTCCGTCGCGAGCGAGAACGCGCGCTGCATCGCCGCGCCCATGGTGGCGGTGCGGGCTTGAGCGAGCTGTTGCTGCGACGCTCCCGTGCCGAGGAACGGCAGGACGGCGACCTTGTCCGCGAGCGCGCTCGCGGAGAGGAGCATCACGAACGCGAAGGCAATGGCGAGGGTAGAGAGACGCTTCATGGCGCTGGACGTCGATCGCCGGCCGCTCGCGACCCTTTGCTCATAGCGCACCCGGTCCTGGTTGTCCCGAGAACTTCCCATCCCACGCCCTCAGGCAGCAGGAGGAGCGCCGGGCGGCTGGCCGAGCATCCGCGCGAACGCCAGGGCGATCTGCACGTCGCTCTCCGGCATCCCCGCGCGCTGGGCGATCTCCGCGGCCCGCGGCGTGCGCCCGAGCTCGGCGCGGAGCTCGCGCGCGGCCTGGAGCACGTGTTTGAGCCGGCCGGAGGCGCCGCCTTCGGGGGCGACCACCGTGTGGCCACGCGCCTCGAGATCGCCGAAGAGGAAGTCGATCTCGTCGCTGTCGAGCGCCGCTGCCCCGATGACCTGCGCGAACCGGTCGAGATCAAGCGGCCCGTCGCCGGCGGCTTCGAGCAGCGCGGCGAGCACCTCGGCGAGCTCCGGCCGCACGCTCAAGCCTTCTGAGGCTCGGCGCCGCCGCTCGGCTCTTCCTCGTCCTCTTCTTCTTCCTCTTCCTCTTCTTCCTCGTCCTCTTTCTTCTCGGACGCGACCTTCTCGGGGACCTTGGCCTTGGCCTTCACCTTGGCAGCGGGCGCCTCCGGCTGCTCGTCCGCGTCCTCCTCCTCGTCTTCTTCTTCCTCGGAGACGGGCGCGGGCGCTGCCGCCTTCTTCTTCTTCTTCGGCCCCTCCTCGAGGCCGAGGCTCATCGCCGCCTTGGGGTTCTTGCGCGCTGCCTCCCAGTACTTCGCGTAGAAGTAGGCGACGGCGACCGCGCTCAAGAGGCCGACGAACTGGCTCGTCGACAGGTTGTAGGGATCGGTCTCGAACTGGCCGGGCTTGAGCTTGATGAAGGCGACGATCGCCGGCACGACCGACAGGGCGCGCGCCCCGTTGCGGACGTTCTTGTTCGGGATGCCGAGCGAGACGCCGAAGATGAAGGCCAGCGCGAAGAGCAGCAAGCCGCCCGAGATCAGGAGGTAGCGGTCCAGCTCCGGCGGGACGTTGCCGCGCTCGGCGTCGTCGCGCCACAGCTCGAGCAAGAACCGCAAGAAGCCGTAGCCGAAGACGAACGTGAAGAAGATCTGCCCGCGGAACTTCTGGTGCTTGCGATGCCAGAGCAGGAGCGCCAGCAGCCCGAGGCCGACGAGCGACTCGTAGATCTGCGTCGGGTGGATCGGAAACGATGCGTCCTTCAAGTGGACGCAGTCGGCCGCCTTGTAGGTCATGTCCTGGCACATCTTCAGGTGATGCGCGTAGGGGATCGACCCCACCAGGGCGTTGCCCTTGTCGTCGTAGCCGAGCGTGCCGTCCGGCAGGTGCGGGAAGGTGCCGAGCTTCTGCAGCCACCCGGGCGCCTTGTCGCCGAGGCGCGTGCCGAAGTCGCAGCCGTAGAGGTAACAGCCGATGCGGGTGATGAAGAGGCCCGACGCGAGGCTCGGGACGGCGACGTCGGCCCACGGCATCAGCCGGAGCTTCGCGCGCGAGAGATAGGCCCAGCTCCCCAGGTATCCGCCGATGAAACCGCCGTAGGCGACGAGCCCGCCGCGGCGCAGCGCGAACCAGTCTCCGACCGTGTCGAACTGGCTCGGGTTGGTGACGACGTAGAGCAGGCGCGAGCCGACGAGCGCTGCGATCGCGGTGATGACGTAGCAGTTCGCCATCGTCTCGCGTGGCAGGCCGTCGCGGTCCGCGAGGCCGAGCGTGAGGAACCATCCGACGACGAGCGACAGGCCCAGCAGCACGCCGTACGAGTAGATGGGCAGGTCGTGAGCCTTGTATTCGACGTGGCGCCAGTAGTACGCGCCCGCGGCAGCCGCGGCGGCGATCACGAGCGCGGTCATCGCGTCGTCGCGCTCGCGCTTGCGCATCGCGACCAGGCCATAGACCGAGGTCAGAGCGAGCAGCGCGACGAGCGCCCACCATAGCTTCAGGGGGCGATCCGGCAGCGGTATGCGAAAGAGGATCGGATGCATCGCGAGGATCTCCAGCGACTCGACGGCCACACGGGCCCGTGAGACGATTCCGGATGTACTCGCAAATCCCAGCGAGTGCCACCGTCTCGACAGTCGCCGAAACGTGCTAGATCACGCCTCCGTGAGCGCTCGCACCCTCTTCGTCCTCCTTCCCATTTTCGCGGCCGCGCCGGCCTGCGTGCCGCCGGGCAACAGCAGCCAGGGCGACGCCGGCGCCGCCGTCACCGCGGCTCCCACGCTCCGGCCCTCGCCGAACGTGATGACCGGCGTCTTCGAGGACACCTTCGATCGACCGCCGCCCGCGCGCTCGGCGGGCGCGCTCCTCCCGCTGGCGCCGTCCGCGTCGGCCGGCGTCGCCTTGCTGCCTTCGCCTTCAGGGACGGCGGCGCCGGCGTCGCCCACGCTGGCCACGCCCATCATGGCCGCCCCGCCGGAGGACCTCGGTCCCAACTGGCGCCAGGCCAACACCACGGCGTGGCACATCGAGAACGGCCGGCTCTGCGGGCAACACGCGCAAAACCACGGCGTTTGGCTGACCAAGGTGCTGCCGGTCAACGCGCGCATCGAGTTCGACGCCATCAGCGACTCGCCCGACGGCGACCTCAAGGCCGAGGTCTGGGGTGATGGCCAGTCGTCCGCGACGGCCATCTCGTACACGAACGCGACCAGCTACCTCGCGATCCTCGGCGGGTGGCAGAACAAGTTCCACGTCCTTGCCCGCATCAACGAGCACGGCAACGACCGCAAGCAGATCGTCGTCGACAAGAGCTCGGACGACCCGCGCGAGAAGCCCGTCGAGATGGGGCAGATCTACCACTTCAAGATCGAGCGCAGCGACGGCCACACGGTGCGCTGGTACGTC
>DATIQP010000543.1:0-3836 GCA_035470765.1 Polyangiaceae bacterium
CGCCTACGGGGCCGCCGAGGTCGTCGAGGCGTTCGGCACGCCCGAGCAGAAACACTTGTATTGTCCACGCATGTTCGGCGGCACCTGGGGCGGCACGATGTGCCTCACCGAGCCGCAGGCCGGCAGCGACGTCGGCTCCGCCCGCACGTCGGCGAAGAAGAACCCGGACGGCAGCTACTCGATCCAGGGCACCAAGCTCTTCATCTCGGGCGGCGACCACGACCTGGCGGAGAACGTCATCCACCTCGTGCTCGCCCGCGTCGAGGGCGCGCCGGCCGGCACCAAGGGCCTGACGCTGTTCATCGTCCCGCGCGTGCGCACCAACCCCGACGGCTCGCTCGGCGAGACCAACGACGTCGCGGTCGGCGGCATCGAGCACAAGATGGGCATCAACGGCTCGGCGACGTGCCTGCTCAACTTCGGGGAGAACGGCAAGTGCCTGGGCTGGCCCGTCGGCGGCGAGGCCTCGCTCAACAAGGGCATGCCGCAGATGTTCATGATGATGAACGGCGCGCGCATCGCCGTCGGCGTGCAGGGCATCGCCGTCGCGTCGACCGCGTACCTGAACGCGCTCGAGTACGCCAAGGACCGCAAGCAGGGCGCTTCCATCGCGCACTGGAAGGACGCGACGGCGCCGCGCGTGTCGATCCTCGAGCACGCCGACGTTCGCCGGATGCTGCTCGACATGAAGTCGCGCGTGGAGGGCATCCGCGCGCTCGCCATCAAGCTCACCAACCACCTCGATCAGGCCACCGTCGCGACCGACGACGCGCAGAAGGCCTACCACCAGGGCCAGGTCGATCTGCTCGTCCCGCTGCTCAAGGCCTACGGCTCGGACCAGGCGTTCCGCGTCTGCGAGACGGCCATCCAGACGTACGGCGGCGTCGGCTACACGCGCGACTATCCCGCCGAGCAGTATTGCCGCGACGCGAAGATCTTCAGCATCTACGAGGGCACCAACCACATCCAGGCGATGGACCTCGTCGGGCGCAAGCTCGGCCAGGCGGGCGGGGCCAACCTCCAGTCGTTCCTCGGCGACGTCGCCAAGTTCGTCGCCGCGAACAAGGACCACGCCACGCTCGGCAACGTCGTGAAGTTGCTCGGCGTCGCGCAGGAGGCGCTCGCCGGCTCGGCGATGCGGCTGCTCATGTGGTTCCAGACCGGGCACATGGACATGGTCCCGCTCTACGCCAACCGCTTCCTCGAGATGATGAGCGAGCTGAGTGTCTCGTGGCTGTTGCTCGAGGGCGCGGTCATCGCCGACGCGAAGCTCCAGGCGGGCGTGCAGGAGCCGGACAAGTCGTTCTACGAGGGCAAGATCCACGCGGCGCGTTACTACGCCAAGACCTCGCTCCCGCACGTCGAGCTCGGCGCGCGGCAGATGAGCGACGAGGACCGCTCGCCGCTCGAGATCCCCGACGGCGCCTTCGCCACCGTCTGATCACCGCCGATCACGGAGAGGCGAGCACGCCGAGGATGGCCGTGAGCGTCCGCACCTCGCTCGCGAGGGCGCGGGGGCTCGGCACGGCGCTGCCCGTGTGGCCGTAGAAGCCGGTCAAGAGGACCTCGTGCGGGTGGCCGGGAGGCAGCGCGCGGGCGAGCTCGTGGGCCTGCGCGACGGGGATGACGTCGTCGTCGCGCCCGTGCACGATCGTCACCGGGACGCCGAGCCTCGCGAGCCAAGGCCGCGGATCGGTGAACTCGAAGCGGCCGCGCGCCCGCTCGAGACCTCGCTCGAGCAGCGCGCGCGACGACGGATCGAGCCCGCAGCCGGCCAAGAATAGGGCCTGCTCCCGATCGCCGAGCCCGCGCGCGATCTCGTGGGCGATGGGATCCCGCGCGCCCTCGGCCTTGAGCTCCATCCGGCCCCACGTGCGCTCGACCATCGCACGCCACGCGGCGAGCACCGCGGCGCGATCGACGTCGAGATCGAGGTGCTCGATCAGATTGGAGAAGACGACCGGAGAGTTCAGCGGGTCGCGCCGTTCGCCGAGTACGGCGTGACGGACGGTGGCCTCGAAGTCGCAGAAGCCACCGAAGAGCACGAGGCGCGACACACGGGCCTTCGCAGCCTCGCGCGCGGCGACCTCGATCGCGGGCATGGACCCGAACGAGATCGACAGCAGCGCCGGGCCCGGCACGCCGCGCTCGCGCGCGAGCTCTCCGGCGTGGTCGACGGCGGTGGCGAGCTGCTCCGTGCTCCCTCGCGCCAGGCGCAGCGCGAGGAAGTCCGAGAGCAGCGGCGCCACCACGACGAAGCCGGCCCGACCGAGGACGCGGCAGAAGCGGTCCATGCGCGGATCGTCGGGTCCGAGGAAGTGCATGCCGGGCGCCACGACCCAGACGCCGCGGGGCGAGCCCCGAGCCGCGCGGTAGACGTAGGCGTCGACCGGGACATCGCGACGCAGCGTCCTCCTCTCGCGCCCCACGCCAGCGGGGACGCGCTCGCCCGCCCAGGGCCCGAGCCATCGCAGAAGCGAGAGCCACGTCATTTGTAAGCAAGTGTAATCGGGAATGACTTCCGCGGGCGCCGTGCTTTGCTCATCGGTGGAGCGGCCGGGAACCGCATCCATGAAAGCTCGTCTCTTCTCGCTCGCTGTCTGTCTCGGGAGTGCCGCGGCGCTGGGCTTCGCCGGTTGCGGCACCGCTCCGCCGAAGGTGGCCACGTCGCCGAAGCCTCCCGCCGCACGGGCCACGGCGCCGGGCATGACTTCGGCCGACGTCGACGCCGCGCTCCGGGCGGAGTGGCGCAAGCGAGGCGTCACGCCGGCCGCGCCGATCGACGACGCGCGATTCCTCCGCCGCGCGTACATCGACATCGTCGGGACCATTCCGCCTCCGGAGAAGGTGAGCGCGTTCGTCGCCGACGGCTCGAAGGACAAGCGAGCAAGGCTCGTCGACGAGCTGCTCGCCTCGCCCGCGTACGCCGAGCACTGGGCCGACTACTGGGAGGACGAGCTGCTCGGGCAGGCGCGCGCCGCGGACATCGACCGGCTGGCGCTGCGCGTCTGGCTCCGCGATCGGTTCGCCAAGAACACGCCGTGGGACAAGGTCGTCACCGACCTCGTCACCGCGACCGGGCAGAACGGGCCCGGCGGCGAGCGCGCTCAGACGCTCGCCGCCGAGGAGCACGCCATCGCGCGGAGCTCCGAGCCCGTCAACGGCGCGGTGAACTACGTGCTCAAGTACCGTGACGCGCCACAGGACTGGGCCGGCGCTGCGTCGAAGACGTTCCTCGGCGTGCAGATCCAGTGCGCGCAGTGCCACGACCACAAGACCGAGAAGTGGACGCAGCAGGACTTCAGAAAATTCGCCGCGTGCTTCATGCGCGCGCAGACGGTGCCCCTGGACGCGCCGATGACGAAGGGCCCGCGCCGCGCCCTCGTGCGCGACATCGACCGCCCCCTTCCCCGCTTCATGAAGAACCCCGACCTCTCCGACATCGGCCGGGCCGCGCCGACCGCCCTCGACGGGACGCCGATGCAGGGCACCCCGCGCGAGTCGGTGACGGCGTGGATGATCAAGACGCCCTGGTTCGCGGAGGAGGCCGTCAACCGCATGTGGGCGCACTTCCTCGGTCGAGGCTTCGTCGATCCGGTGGACGACATCCGTCCCTCGAACCCCGCGGACGCGCCCGAGCTGTTCGATCGGCTCGCCGGGGACTTCGCGGCGCACGGCTTCGACCTCGCGCGCCTCGTCCGGCAGATCGCGCTGAGCGAGGCGTACGCGCTGTCGACGGCGGCGCCCGGCGAAGAAGCCGCCCGTCCGCCGGTGCTCTGGAGCCGCTTCCGGACCACGCCGCTCGGCCCGAACGAGCTCCTCGACGCCGAGATCGA
>DATIQP010000544.1:0-3053 GCA_035470765.1 Polyangiaceae bacterium
CCGGTCGGCGTCCTGCTCGCGTTCATCCCGATGCTCTACCAGGGCCTCACGGCGAACATCATGTCGCTCGGGGGCATCGCGGTCGCGATCGGCGCGATGGTGGACGCGTCCATCATCCTCATCGAGAACATCCACAAGAAATTGGCCGAGTGGGAGTCGGCCGGGGAGCCAACGCCGCGCGTCGACGCCATCATCGAGGCGATGCAGGAGGTCGGGCCGTCGATCTTCTTCTCGCTGCTCGTCATCACCGCGTCGTTCTTGCCGGTGTTCACGCTCGAAGCGACGGAGGGCAAGCTCTTCAAGCCCCTCGCCTTCACCAAGACGTACTCCATCGGCTTCTCCGCCATCCTCGCGGTGACGCTCACCCCGGCGCTCGCCGCGCTCGTCATCCGCGGCAAGATGCGGGGCGAGGAGCACCACCCGATCCAGCGCTGGATGACGGCGCTCTACGCCCCCGTCGTCCGCTTCGTGGTCGAGCACCGCTACGCCGTGCTGCTCGTCGCGGCGGCCATCATGGCGTTCACGGTCCCCGCGTTCTTGCGCCTCGGCAACGAGTTCATGCCGCCGCTCAACGAGGGCGTCATCCTCTACATGCCGACCGCCCCGCCCGGCATGTCCGAGACGGAGTCGGCGCGCGTGCTCGGGCGCATGGACGCGGAGCTGAAGAAGTTCCCCGAGGTGCTGAGCGTCTTCGGCAAGATGGGCCGCGCCCAGTCGCCGACCGACTCGGCGCCGCTCGGCATGGCGGAGACGATCATCGTGCTCAAGCCGAAGAGCGAGTGGCCGCCCGGCGTGACCTGGGACTCGCTCATCGAGCAGATGGACCGCAAGCTGCAGTTCCCGGGCATGCCCAACGTCTGGTGGATGCCCATCCAGACGCGCACCGAGATGCTCGCCACGGGCGTACGCAGCCCGCTCGGCATCGAGGTCTTCGGCGACGACCTCGAGACGATCGAGAAGACGGCCATCGACATCGAGAGGGCCGTCAAGCGAGTGCCCGGCACGCGCAGCGCCTTCGCGGAGCGGAGCGAGGGCGGCTTCTACGTCGACTTCGACGTCGATCGCGAAGCCGCGTCGCGCCACGGCCTCACCGCCGCCGACGTCAACGCCGTGGTCGCCTCCGCCATCGGCGGCCAGAACGTCTCCGAGACGGTCGAGGGCCGCGAGCGCTACCCGATCGACGTGCGCTATGCGCGCGAGCTGCGAGACGACCCTGATCTGCTCGGCCGCACACTGATCGCCACCCCCGAGGGCGCGCAGGTCCCGATCTCCCAGGTGGCGAAGCTCCACACCGTCCTTGGTCCTCCCATGATCCGGAGCGAGGACGGCAAGCTCGTCGGCTTCGTCTTCGTCGACACCGATCGCCCCATCGCCGACTACGTGAAGGACGCCAAGGCGGCGGTCGGCAGCGGGGTCAAGCTGCCGTCGGGTACCCGGCTCGCGTGGGTCGGGCAGTTCAAGTACTTCGAGCGCGCCAAGGAGCGGCTCACCTGGGTGGTGCCGCTCACACTCGGGATCGTCTTCCTTCTGCTCCTCTGGAACACGCGCTCCGTCGCCGAGACGTTCATCGTCCTGCTCGCCGTCCCCTTCTCCCTCGTCGGCGCGGTGTGGCTGCTCTACCTGCTCCACTACAACCTCAGCGTCGCCGTGTGGGTCGGCGTCATCGCGCTCGCGGGGCTCGACGCCGAGACCGGGGTCGTGATGCTCCTGTACCTGAAGCTCGCGCACGCCCGGTGGGTGAAGGAGGGTCGCATGCAGACTCGGGACGATCTGCGCGAGTCCATCGTCGAGGGCGCCGCCAAGCGGCTCCGGCCGAAGCTCATGACCGTCTCCACGATGATCCTCGGCCTCGCGCCCGTCCTCTTCAGCACGGGAACGGGGGCCGACGTGATGAAGCGCATCGCCGCGCCGATGGTCGGCGGGCTGGTCACGTCGTTCTTGCTGGAGCTGGCCGTCTACCCGGCGATCTTCGCGATCTGGCGAGGCCGTGCGATGCGCGCGTGATCCGCCCCGCCCGGGCCTATCATCGCGCCATGGACGAGCGAGCCGAAATCTGGATTGCGCGTGACCCCGACACCCAGGCCGAGAGCAGGCCCGTCAGCTTGCGCAAGCTGCGCAAGGGCGTGCAGATCGGCCGGTTGAAGCCGGCCACGCTCGTCACGCGCGTCGGCGCCAACGAGTGGGTGACGCTCGAGCGCCTGCTGGCGGACGCGGAGATGATCCTGGCCAAGGGCGCCACACCACCGCCCCCCTCGGTCGCGCCGCCTCCTCCCCCCGCGCCGCCGCCGTCCATCATCGTCGCGCCCGAGCCGCCGGCGAAGGCCGCGCCCCCACCGGTCCAAACGCGCCCGCCGCCGCCGGCTCAGGCTCAGCCCCCGTCGTCTCCGACTCCGACTCCGACTCCGACTCCGATTCCGTCTCCGTCTCTGACTCCGACTCCGTCTCCGACCCTGCCCCCAACTCGGTCGCAGCCCCCACCTCACGTCCTCAAACCCGACGACTCCTCCTCCGTCACCACCCAGTGGTTCATGGAGCCCCCTCCCGAGCCCGGCGACGACGAGCCCATCTTCGTCCCGCAGGGCTCGCTCCTCGATCTGCGCTTCGAGCGCGTCGGCTCGGTCAAGCTCGTGCGGCTCGCCTACGTGCTCATGCTCGCGGTGCTCGTCGGCGCCGTCGGCGCCTCGGTCGTCCGCGTCTTCGGCGCGGTCGCGTCCGGCGACCACGCGCAGATCGCGACGTCCATCGCGCTCGTCCCGGTCGTGGTCCTGGCCTGCGCCTTTGCCGGCGCCGTCGGCCGAATGATGCTCGAAGTGCTGCTCATGCTCTGCCGCATCGCCGATCGCCTCGCCGCGCTCACGCGCGTGCAGGGCCTGCGCTAGACTGCAGGCGTGGACGAAAGCATCCTCGAAACTCGGCCGCTCGGCTTCCCCTGGGAGACCGCAGATCCCTTCCTCTTCTGCGTCCACCACGTCGACGCGTACCCGGCGGGCAACGAGCGGCTCGGACCGGCCGCGTCGCTCGCCGGCCGCGCCATCGGCCAGGACTTCGCCGGC
>DATIQP010000545.1:0-8903 GCA_035470765.1 Polyangiaceae bacterium
GCGTGCGAGCGCATCTGCCCGTCGCAGGTCATCAAGATGAAGAGCGGCGGCAAGCGCGAGTCGCCGGTGACCGGGAAGAAGCGCGCCTACGTCGACGAGTTCGTCCTCGACCTCAGCGCGTGCATCCAGTGCGAGCTCTGCGTCCAGGTCTGCAACAGCGACGCGATCACCATGGTGCGCGAGCCGGAGACGCCGGCCTTCGCCCGCGAGGATCTCGTCCTCGATCTCGAGAAGCTGCGCGCGAACGCGCGGGACAAGACCGCGTCGTGGGGCCGCGGCACGACGCTCCAGGAAGCCCAGGAGCCCCCGAAGGTCGAGAAGAAAGCCGCGACCGCCAAGCCGCCCGAGGCCAAGCCGCTCGAGGCCAAGGAGCCCGAAGCCAAGCCGCCCGAGCCCAAGCAGCCTGAAGCCAAGCCGCCAGAGAAGGAGCCGGCGAGCGCGCCGGCCAAGGAGACGGTGCCATGACCGAGACGCTCGGCTTCGGCGTCGTGGCGGCGTGCATGGCGATCTCGGCGCTCTTCGTGGTGCTCAGCCGCCGGCTCGTGCGCGCCGTGCTCTGGCTGGCCGTCACGCTCGTCGCGACGGCGGCGCTGTACGCGATGCAGGGCGCCTCGTTTCTCGCCGGCGTGCAGGTGCTCGTTTACGTCGGCGGCGTGGTCACGCTGATGATCTTCGGCGTCATGGTGACGCGGCGCCACGACGGCATCACCATCACGCTCGACTCCACGCGCTCGGGCCGCGCCGCGGTCGTCGCGCTCGCCCTCTTCGGAGTCGTCGCCTTCGCCGTCAGGACGACACCGGGGCTCGACGCGGACGTCACTCCGCCGGCGCTCACCACCGCGGATCTCGGCCGCGCGCTGCTCGTCGAGCACGTCTTCGCCTTCGAGGTCGTGTCGTTCTTGCTCCTCGGCGCCATCGTCGGCGCCATCGTCATCGCTCGCCGCAAGGACCCGTCGCTGGCGCCCTCGCGCAAGGGCGCCGCGGCGCCCGACGCCGCGAGCCCCGAGGAGGCCGAATGACGCTCTCCACCTGCATCTTGCTGGCGACCGCGCTGTTCTGCATCGGCATCTTCGGTTTGCTCTCGCGGCGCCAGCCCATCGCCATCCTGCTCAGCGTCGAGCTCATGGCCAACGCCGCCAACATCGTCTTCGTCGCCTTCAGCCGGTATCGCGGCGGCACGGCGGGGCAGATCTTCGCCACCTTCTCCATCGCGCTGACGGTCGCAGAGGTCGCGGTCGGCCTCGCCCTCGTCATCCTGCTCTACCGCAGCCACCATCGCGAAGCGCGCCTCGACCGCGCCACGGAGATGCACGGATGACGCGGTCCATCACGCTCGCCCTCGTCACGCTCCTCGCCCCCGCGGGCGCCGCGCTGCTCGCCGCGGCCATCGCGCCCCTGCGCAAGCGAGGCTGGCCGGCCGCCGCCCTCTGCATCCTCGCGTCGGTGGCGTCGTTCGGTGCCGCGACGCTGCTCCTGCTCGATCAGCTCGGCGGCGCCGAGCACGAGGCCTGGACCGCGCCGTGGCTGCAATCCGGCTCAAAGGCGATCGCGGAGATCGGCATCCACGTCGACGGCATCTCGAGCTCGATGCTCGCGGTCGTCACGCTCGTCGCGCTCTGCGTCCAGGTCTTCTCGCTCGGGTACATGCACGACGAGGAGCCGCCCGCGTTCGGCCGCTACTTCGCCTACCACGCGCTCTTCCTCTTCAGCATGGACGTGCTCGTCGTGGCGCCGAACCTCCTGCAGCTCTTCGTGGGGTGGGAGCTCGTCGGCGTCACCAGCTACCTGCTCATCGGCTTCTACTTCCGCAAGCCGAGCGCGGCGCACGCCGCGGTGAAGGCCTTCTGGGTCACGAAGTTCGCCGACATGGGGCTGCTCTTCGGCCTGCTCGTGCTCTTCACGGCCACGGGCAGCTTCGGCTGGGACGCGAAGCTCTCGCCGGGCGTGGCCACCGCCGTCACGATGCTCCTGTTCTTCGCCGTCGTCGGCAAGTCGGCGCAGTTCCCGCTGCACGTCTGGCTGCCCGACGCGATGGAAGGTCCGACCCCCGTCTCCGCGCTGCTCCACGCCGCGACGATGGTCGCCGCCGGCGTGTTCCTGGTCGTGCGCGCCGACCCGCTCTTCGCCCAGGCCCCGGCTACGCGCGCCGTGATGCTCGCGCTCGGCGCCGGCACGGCCCTCTTCGCAGCGTTGCTCGCGCTGGTGCAGACCGACATCAAGAAGGTGCTCGCCTACTCGACGTGCTCGCAGCTCGGCTACATGGTCGCCGCGCTCGGCGCCGGCTCGCTGGTCGGCGGCTTCTTCCACCTCACGACGCACGCTTTCTTCAAGGCGCTGCTCTTCTTGTGTGCGGGCAGCGCGATCCACGCGGTCCACTCCAACGAGATCGGCAAGATGGGCGGCCTCGCGCGCAAGATGCCGCTCACGGCGGGCGCCTTCATCATCGGGGCGCTCGCGCTCGCGGGCGTGCCCGGCCTCTCCGGCTTCTTCAGCAAGGACCTGGTCCTGGAGGGCGTCGAGGGCAAGCTCGGCTCGGTGCCGTGGGCGGCGCTCCTGTTCACCGCCGGCCTCACGGCGTTCTACATGGGCCGCGTCATCTTCGTCGCCTTCTTCGGCGAGCCTTCGAGCGAGGAGGCGAAGCACGCGCACGAGCCCGGCTGGTCGATGCGCGGCCCGCTCGTCGTCCTCGCGGCGCTCGCCCTCGCGGGCGGCGCGCTCGCGTGGCCCTTCACTCGCCTCTACGGCGAGCACGAGCCCTACGCCTTCCACTTCGGCACGAGCTCCGCGCTGGCCGCGGGCCTCGCGCTCGGGGGCTTCGCCCTCGCCTGGGTCTTCTACGGCGCTGGCCGCCGGACCGTGCCCGCGGTCGTGACCTGGATCGAGGGCGTCGCGGAGACGCGCGCCATCAACCGCATCTACGAGACCGGCTTCCGCAGCGTCACTCTCCCGTTCGCGGCGGCCCTCGGCTGGATCGACCGCTACGTCGTCGACGGCCTCATCAACATCAGCGCGTGGCTCACGCTCGAGGCGGGCCGTGGCGCGCGCAAGGTGCAAACGGGCTACGCGCCCGACTACGTGCTCGCGGTGCTCGTCGGCGTCGCGGGCGTCGCGGCGTGGGCGGTGATCCAATGAATTCGCATCTACTTTCCATCATCGTCGGAGCGCCCGCGCTCGCGGCGGTCGTCGTGATGCTCCTGCCGCGCGGCAATCGCCTCGGCATCCGCGTCGCGTCGCTGCTCGGCGCGGCGGTCTCGCTCGCGGGCAGCGTCTACGCCCTCGTCACGTACGACGCCCACCGGAGCGGCCTGCAGCGCGTCGAGGACTACCCGCTCGTCCCCTCGCTCGGCATCCACCTGCGCTTCGCTCAGGACGGCTGGGCCGGCCCGCTCCTGTTGCTCACGGGCATCATCATCTTCGCGGGAGTGCTCGCGAGCTGGACACTGAACAAGCGCGAGCAGGAGTACTTCGTGCTCTTGCTCGTGCTCGTCTCGGGCGTCTTCGGCGTCTTCGTCTCCCAGGACGTACTGCTCTTCTTCCTCTTCTACGAGATCGCCGTCCTGCCGATGTACCTGCTCATCGGCATCTGGGGCTCGAGCCACCAGGTGCCCGCGAAGGGACCGTTCCGCGTGAGCTGGGAGCTCTTCAAGGTCGGCGACAAACAGTACGCCGCGATGAAGCTCACGCTGATGCTGCTGGTCGGCTCGGCCGCGATCCTGGTCGCCATCTTCGTGATGTACGCCAACGCGCACGCGTCGAGCTTCGACCTCGGCGACCTCGCCGCCGCGCACTACTCGCGGCGCGTCCAGATCGCCGTCTTCCCGCTCTTGTGGCTCGGCTTCGGCACGCTCGCCGGCGTCTTTCCGTTCCACACCTGGTCGCCCGACGGCCACGCCTCCGCGCCGACCGCCGTCTCGATGCTCCACGCCGGGGTGCTCATGAAGCTCGGAGCCTTCGGAGTGATGCGCGTCGGCATGGTGCTGCTCCCCGAGGGCGCGCGCGCTTGGGTGCCGATCGTCGGCGCCGTCGCCGCGGTCAACGTGCTCTACGGCGCGTTCTGCGCGATGAGCCAGACCGACCTCAAGTACATCGTCGCCTACAGCTCGGTCAGCCACATGGGCGTCGTCATGCTCGGCGCCGCGACGCTCACGCCCGCCGGCTGGAACGGCGCGGTCTTCCAGATGGTCGCGCACGGCATCATGACGGGCCTCTTCTTCGCGCTCGTCGGCCTGGTCTACGAGCGCGCGCACACCCGCGCCATCCGCAAGATGGGCGGCTTCGGCCGCGTCATGCCGGGGGTCGCGGCGTTCTTCACGCTCGCGTGCCTCTCGTCGCTCGGCCTGCCCGGCACCGCCGGGTTCGTCTCCGAGTTCGTCGTCTTCCTCGGCGCGTGGAACAGCGGCCACTACGTCTGGACGATCGCGGGCGTCCTCGGCGCCTTCGTCACCGCGATCTACGTCCTCCGCGCGACCCGCTCGATCTTCTGGGGTCCCGGTCCCACCGAGGACTTCCACGAGCTCACGGACGCGCGGCGCACCGAGTGGGGCTCGCTCGTCCTGCTCGGCACGGGCCTCGTCGTCCTCGGCGTGTGGCCGCGCTTGCTGATGGACATGATCGACATCGGCAGCTCGCGCTACCTGCCCATGGTCCTCGCGATGGGAGGCCCGTCGTGAGGAGCGAGCTGTTCGCGCTCTGGCTGCCGCTCGCCGTCGCCGGCCTCGGCGTCCTCGTGCTGCTCGCCGACGTCCTCGCGCCGCCCAGCGACTCGCCCGCGCGCGGCCGCGCGATGGGCTGGCTCACCGCGGCTGGCCTCGCCGCCATCTTCGGCGCCACGTTCTTCATGGACGCGACCCCGCGCACGACGGCGCACGGCGTCTACGAGGCCAACGCCTGGTCGCTCTTCTTGCAGCGCCTCTTCCTCGCGGCCGGCTTCCTCGGCGTCCTCGGAGGCCTCGACGACGTGGCGACGCGCACGCCGCGCCGCCAGTCCGAGCACTGGATCACGCTGCTCTTCAGCCTGCTCGGCATGGTCATCCTTCCGGGCGCGCGCGATCTCGTCCTCATCGTCATCGCCTTCGAGCTGATGAGCATCCCGCTCTACGTCCTCGCCGCGTGGGTCAAGAACGACGCCCCCGTGGCCAGCGAGCGCGGGCTCGCGGGCGAGGCCGCCATCAAGCTCTACCTCGTCGGCGCCACCAGCACCGCCGTCACACTCTTCGGCCTCGCGCTGCTCACGGGCATGCAGGGCACCACGCGTCTCGCGGAGCTCGGCGCCATGCCGATGTCGCCGCTCTCGTCGCTCGGGCTCGTGATGGTCCTCGCCGGCCTCGGCTACAAGATCGGCATGGTGCCCTTCCACATGTGGGTACCGGACACGTACCAGGGCGCGAGCACACCCTTCGTCGCGTTCCTCTCCGTCGCACCGAAGGCCGCCGGCATCTCGGTCGTGGCGACGATCTTCTCGCTCGGCATGCACGCGCACGCCAGCCACTGGGTCCCGCCGCTCTCGCTCTTCGCGCTGCTGTCGATGGCGGTGGGCAACCTGCTCGCCCTGCCGCAGACCGATCTGCGCCGCTTGCTCGGCTACTCCGGCATCGCGCAGATGGGCTACGTCCTGGTCGCGCTCGCCACCGCCGAGGTCTTCGGCACCGGGATGGTCCTGTTCTTCCTCGTCGCGTACATGTTCACCAACCTCGGCGCGTTCCTCGTCGTCCACGCCGCGGCCGAGGCCGGCGGCGGGCACGGCTTCGAGAGCCTCTCCGGGCTGTTCCGCCGCGCGCCGGGCCTCGCGCTCTCGCTGCTCTGCTTCTTGCTCTCGCTCGCCGGGATCCCGTTCGTCGTAGGCTTCTGGGCCAAGCTCTACGTGTTCCTCGCGGCGTGGCGCGCCGGGCTCGTGGGGCTCGTCGTGGCCGGCATCGTCCTCGCCGTGCTGGGCCTGTTCTACTACCTGCGCGTGCTGCGCGCCGCCTACATGACCGACGAGGGCGACCTGCCCGCGCCGAGGCCCGGCGCGCCGCTGAGGGTCGCCATCGCGATCTGCGCGCTCATGGTCGCGGGGCTCGGCCTGTGGCCGCGCCCGCTGGTGGACGAGGCGACGCACGCTAGCGCCGCGCTGCTCGGCGAGGGCACGCCCGCGCCGCCGAGCGAAGCACCGCTCGCTCGCCGCTGACGAGGCGCTTACCGCTTCTCCTTCGGCGGCAGAAGGACGATCTCCACGCGGCGGTTGTTCGCCCGGCCCTCGGGCGTGGCGTTGTCCGCGATCGGGTTGGCTTCGCCCTTGCCGACGGCCTTGACGTGATTGGCGTCGACGCCGTGCGAGACGAGGAAGTCGCGCACGCGGTCGGCGCGCATCTGCGACAGCCCGAGGTTCGCTTGCTCCGAGCCGACGTTGTCGGTGTAGCCCTCGATCACGATGTCACGATCCCGGTCGCTCTTGATCGCGTCGGCGACCTGCTCGAGCCTGTTCGTGGCGCTCGGCAAGAGGTCGGTCCTGCCGAACCCGAACAGCACGCTCCCCGTCAGCGTGATGATCGTTCCGCGCGCCTCTTCCCGGATGGAGGCGAGCTTGCCGAGGTCGGCGAGGGCCTGCTTCAGCCGGCGCTCGACGTCCATGCGGGCCTCCCGCTCCTGCTCGGCGGTCGCCCTCTGCTTCTCGGTCTCGAGCCGCTGCTGCTCGAGATCGGCCTGCGTCTGGGCGACGCGCTGCTGGTAGCGCTCGAGCGCCCGCCCGGTCATGGCGCGCATCTCCTTGTCGGCCGACGCGAACTGCTGCTCCGCGCGGCTGATGGCGGCCTGCGCCTCGGCGTACTGCGCCTTGCGCTGCGCGACGTAGGCGAGATCGCGCGATGCCGGGACGTTGCCCTCGTTGAACTTCATCTCCGCCTCGTCGAGGGACTTCTTCGCCTCGTAGAGCGCCGCGGGCTGCAGCTTCGCCGCCTCGCCGCCCGACGCGCGGGCGTACTCGGCGCGCGCGTCGACGAGCTCGGCCGGCGGGAGGGTGGTGCCGCACGCCGCCAGCGTGGGGGCCGCCGCGACGCACAGCGCGAGAAGGGTCGTGAGCTTCGCTTGGCTGGGCTTCATGGCTGACCTCACTTCCCGAGCTTTCGCTTCATCTCGGCCACCTCGCTCTGCGCTTGCTGCGCGTCGGCTTGCTCGGTGCGCAGCTTCGCCAGCGCCAGCGCGAGCTCTGCGTCGGCCTTCGCGCGCATCAGCATGCGCTCGGCCTGCTCGTTCTCGCCGGCGGCCATGAGCCGCTTCGCATTGGCGATCTGATCGGTGGCGTACCGGAGGTGCAGCGTGGCTTGCGGATCTCTCTCGGCGCCGACCTCTTGCGCGCCGCGCACGGCGGCCTCGCTGTTGATCTGGGCCTGCTTGGGCTCCGGGTAGCTCGCGCACGCCACGGCGAGCAGCGCGAGCACTGCCAGCGGCGCGAGGCGGACGAGGTGGTGTGTGGGACGCATGGCCTGCTCCTTCCACTATCGGATCGAACGGCTGCAATCGTCGTTCCGGTCCGGCGCGGCCGCAGGCTCGCGGGTCAGGGGGGCGACTATCCCCCGAATGCGTCCGGGGGGGGCTCTTCGTCGGTCAGCACGTCCGCGCCGAGGAACACCTTCTCCTCGCGCTCCATGTGCGCCGCCATGTGGTCGAACAGCTCGAGCGCGACCTTCGCCGCCGGCCTCGGATCCGAGTCGCCGTTGGTCTCGATGAGCGCGTTCACGAGCTTCTCGTGCTCGAGGATGTGCTCCTCGACCATCACCTCGCGGCGGACCGGCCCCCACGCGTCGAGCTCCGGGAAGACCTTCGACATCAAGGCCTCCTCTCGGGAGTTGTGCGCGCGAATCGCGTCGGTCAACGCGGTGAGCAGGCGGCGCAGCTCCTCGCGCAGGTCCTCTCCGGCGAGGCACCGCTCGGCCACGGCGCGCGTCACTCGAATGCGCGTCCGCAGGTCGTCGTGCTGGCGTAGGAGCTCGGAGCGAATGTCGCTGGGCTTCAAGTGCACCTCCGCGTGGCTACAGGGCTACCGGCCCGTCGTCGACGTCCTCCGCGCGCAACGCCGCCTCGGGCGGGAGCTTGGCGAGCGCCTTCTCCACGAGCGCGACGTGCTCCTTCTCGTGCTCGCGCAGCTCCTCGAACAGCGCGCGCGCCTCGCCGTCCTTCGTGGCCGCGGCCACGCTCTCGTAGAACGCGCCCGACTTCTGCTCGGCGTGCAGCGCCATCTCGAAGGCCTGGCGCACGGTCATCGTCGCCCGCGCCTCGTCGTACTCCGGCGCCTCGACGTCGAAGAGCATCTCGAGGCGTACGGTGCGCGGCGCGTCGCCGAAGAGCTGCTTGCGGCGCTCGGCGAGCTTGCGCTCGTGGCCGTCCTCGATGTGCAGCATCGAACGGAAGAACTGCTCCGCCTCGGCGTTGTGGTGGAGCTTCATCTGGTCGACGAGCTCGCCGTAGCGATCCTTGGCCTCCTCCTCGACGAGCACCGCGAGGTCCATCGCGTCGCGCAGCGTCAGCGTCCCGAAGTCGATGGCTCGCGTCTGGCCCATGCTTCTCCCCTATTTCTGCAGGAACGCTTCGAAGAATCGCTCGCGCGGGATGGCCGCCTTGCTCATCGCGGCCTGCCGCTCCTTCACCAGCGCGTCGTAGGTCGGGGGCGGCGTCGGATTCTTGTAGAATACACCGGTGTAGAGCTCTTGCCCGTAGGCCTGCGCGAGGTCGAGCGCCGCGAGGCGGTTGGTCGTGTCGTGGTTCATCTTCGCGAGCGGCTTCATGCGCGCGCGGTGCGCCTTGACCTGCTGGTCCTCCTCGCCGAACGTCACGCACGGAGACTGCACGTTGACGAACGAGAAGCCCGGGTAGCGCATGGCCTGCTCGATCACGTCCGCCATGCCGGACATGTCCGCCGGCGTGGCCTG
>DATIQP010000546.1:0-7315 GCA_035470765.1 Polyangiaceae bacterium
GCGCAGCGCACTTCGTGGGGAGGCTACTTCGATGACCAAGAGCGAGCTAATCGACGCCATGGCGGCGAGAGCGAACCTCACCAAGGCGCGGGCCGAGCTCGTCGTCAATTGCATCTTCGATGCGATGACCGAAGCCCTCGAACGGGGCGAAGGTATCGAGATTCGCGGCTTCGGCAGCTTCACCGTCCGGCCGTACAAGGCCTACTCCGGCCGCAACCCCCGCACGGGCGAACCCGTCCCCGTCCCTGCCAAGCGCTTGCCGTTCTTCAAGGTCGGCAAGGAGCTCAAGGAGCTCGTCAACAACAGCAAGCACTTGCCGATCACCGGCGGCTCGGACAAAGACGACGACGACGACGACGACGACGAGGTCGGTGACGAAGAGACCGCCTGAGTCGGCCGCGTCTCCCAACGCTGGAGCGACATGATCTCCGTTGCCGAACAACTCGCGCTACTCACGCGCGGCGTGGTGGACTTGCACGTCCGCGCCGAGCTCGAGCAGCGCCTCGAAGAATCCCGCAAGACCCACAAGCCGCTCAGCATCAAGGCCGGCTTCGACCCCACGCGCCCCGATCTGCACATCGGGCACGCCGTCTTGCTCGCGAAAATGCGGCAATTTCAGGAGCTCGGCCACCACGTCGTGCTCCTGGTCGGCGACTTCACCGCGATGGTCGGCGACCCCACGGGCCAGAACGAGCTCCGCCCGCGCCTCTCGCGTGACGAGGTCCGCGCCGCCGCCAAGACGTACACCGACCAGGCGTTCAAGATCCTCGACTCGAAGGCGACCGAGGTCCGTTACAACTCCGAGTGGCTCGAGGCCCTCAAGCCGAGCGACGTCGTCGAGCTCATGGCGAAGATGACCGTCTCGCGCATGCTCGAGCGCAACGACTTCGGCCAGCGCTTCGCCGACCACAAACCCATCTACCAGCACGAGTTCCTCTACCCGCTGCTCCAGGGTTACGACTCGGTGGCGCTCAAGAGCGACGTCGAGCTGGGTGGCACCGACCAGCTCTTCAACCTCCTCGTCGGTCGCGACATCATGCCGAAGTACGGCCTGCGCGGGCAGATCGTCATGACCACGCCCATCCTCGAGGGCACCGACGCGCGCATCGAGGACGGCAAGGTCGTCGGCAAGAAGATGAGCAAGAGCGCGGGCAATTACATCGGCCTGACCGAGGAGCCGCTGTCGATGTACCGCAAGATCATGCAGGTCGACGACGAGGTCATCTTCCGTTACTTCGAGCTGCTCTCGGCCAAGAGCAACCAGGAGATCGCCGCGCTTCGCGAGCAGCGCCGCGCGGGCAAGAACCCCATGGAGATCAAGGCCCTCTTCGCCGAGGAGCTCGTCACGCGCTTCCACGACGCGGCGGCCGCCGAGCGCGCCGCCACCGAGTTCGCGCGGGTGTACTCGAAGGATGCGGTCCCCGACGAGGTGCCGGAGCACGCGGTCGCGACCGACGGCCCTACCCTCTGGCTCGCCAAGGCGCTGTCGGCCACCGGCCTGGTGAAGTCGACGAGCGAAGGGCGTCGCATGGTCGAGCAGGGCGGCGTCGAGGTCGATCAGAAGCCCGAGCGCGATCCGCAGCGACAGCTCGAAGTGGGCAAGCGCTACCTGCTCCGCGTCGGCTCCAAGAACCGCCGCTTCGTCTGGGTGAAGGTCGTCGGCGGCTGACGTCTTCCATGCTCCTCCGCCGCAGTCTCGCAGCAGGTGCGCTCGCCGCGTCGATGGCGTGCGGTCCGGCTCCGGCAACCCCGAAGGCCGAGGTCCCGATCGAGCTGCCGAGGACGGTGGATCTTACGCCGTCCGCAGGCCTGACCACGCTCGTCGAGGCGCACCCGCGCGCGCTGCTCGCCCACCCCGAGCTCTTGCCGCTCGTGGCCACGGTGCTGCCGGAGGAACAGTTCCAGGTCTTCGAGAAACGCCACGGCGGCGTCGATCCCCGCCAGCTCGAGGACCTCGTCGTCGCCAGCTACCGGTCGAGCCGCACGCCCGAGCGAAGCGAGGGATCGGTCGCAAGCGACGAGACGATCACGCTCGTGCTCGCGCGCGGCGACTTCGATCCTGCCCGCCTCGAGCGCGCCTTCGCCGAGCGCACGACGCGCGTCTCGGGACGCTTCGTGGATCGGCCTGGCGGGCCGCTCTCCACCGTGCTGCGCCTCGAAGGCACCTCGCCGAGCGCGACGCCCAACCCGACGGAGGAGCACGACGAGCTGTTGCTCCTCGGTCGCCAGGTGGTCGGCTACGAGTCCCGCGCAGAGGGCGCCGCGCGCGTCGGACCGCTGCGAGTGAGCGAGCTGTTCGCGCTGCGCAAGCTCCAGCGCGCGCGCCCGGCGCTCGCCGCCGCCCCGCTCGACGCCGCGTCTCGCGCGCTCGGCGACGCCCCGGTGCGCGTCTTCTTCCCGGGCCCGTTCGAGGGCGAGACCGCGAAGGGCCTCGGCGGTTTGCTCCGCGCGGCCACGGCGGTCGGCATCGCGGTACGGCCCGCGGCCGCGTCGCCGCCCGGCGTGACCGCTCTCGACGTCACCATCGTCCTGCTCGGCGCGTGGAACGAGGACGCTCAGCGGAGCGGCGAGCGCTTCGCCGCCATCGTGAGCTCGATGACCCGGGAGGACCTGGGCCGGCTCTGCGGTCTGCACGAACCGCTCCGCGGTCCCGACCTTCGGGTCGGGCCCCAGGTTCTCACGCTCGAGGCGACAATTGACGCTCGTAAGCTCGCGTTCGGAGCCCATGCCGCAACGGCCTCGCAGATAGGCGACATCATGAAGGATTAGGGTGCCATTGACGGCGACCCCTCGGGAATGTTAGGGCACGCCACCTCGTTGAGGGCCCAAAGCCTCCTCACTCACGAGGTTCCAAGTCCGTCCAGGGCTCGATTTTCCTCGGGCTTGGGGTTCTCAACCCGCAAACCGGCCCTATGTAGCCAGGCCCGTTTTTGCACCCTCACCAAAGCGACCCAATGTCCCTCCGCTCTGCCCGTGCCCGCGCCGCGCGTCCCGCGGCCGTCAAGTCCACCCGTAAGTCCGCGAAATCCGTGGTCCGTGCCGCCCGGCCGAGCTCGCCGGCCCCGCGGGTCCGCCCCGTGTCGACGCCCCCGTCGGGCCGCACGAAGGCTGCGGCCGCGCCGGTCGTGCCCCAGGGCCCCAGGGCGCCCACGGTGCTCCCGAGCGTTCCCCGGCCGCCCATCCCGTCGGTGGCGCCAACCAAGGCCCAGTTCAAGATCGGCGACAAGGCGGTCCACCCCAAGCACGGCGTGGGCGAGGTCACCGGGATCGACGACCGTGAGCTCGGCGGTACCCGCGCGGTCTACTACGTCCTTCGCATCCTCGACAACGGGATGAAGGTCATGGTCCCCGCCAACGCGGCCGCCGCCGGCGCCCTGCGCTCCATCATGAGCGCCAAGGAAGCCGACGCCGTCCTCGACACGATGCGCGCCCGCGAGGTCGCCGTCGACGTGCAGCCGTGGAGCCGCCGGTTCCGCGCCTACACCGAGATGGTCCAGAGCGGCTCGCCCCACGAGGTCGCCAAGGTCCTGCGCGACATGCATCGCCTCAAGTTCGACAAGGACTTGTCCTTCGGCGAGCGCCACCTGCTCGACCGCGCCAAGAGCCTGCTCATGAAGGAGCTCGCCTTCGCGAAGAAGGTCCCCGAGGAGAAGCTGGCCGAAGAGGTCGCCAGCATCTTCCAGGCGTGACCAGTCCCCAGGAAGTCGGCGCCGCGGCAGCCTAGCCTCCTAGCCAAGTCAAAGCCCCCCCGGCGCGAACGCGGAGGGCCCGAAAACCTCGGGCTTTCCGCGTTGTTTTTTTGTCCGCCGTCTCCGCCTCCGCCTCCGCCCCCGCCTCCGCGTTTTGTGCACAACCCCGCCTCCGCGTGGCCGATGGGGCCTGGAACGGAGGATGCGATGGACGCACGGAAATTCGAAGAAGAGCTCGAGCGCCAGAACGCGCAGCTCGAGACCGCGATGAAGACCCTCTCGGAGATGGGCGACGTCCAGTTCGCCTTCCCGGAGGAAGCGCTTCGGTCAATCGACGAGGCGTGCGCCGTGCGCGCGCCCGCAACCGCCAACGTGTACCCGGGCGTCCGGGCTTGAAGGAGAGGGTGTCATGCAAATCAAGGTGCCGCTGAAGTTCAATTTCCTGACCACTCAAGCTGCCCAGGAGATGCAGGCGCTGAACGGGATGATGGACGAGTCCACGTACCTCACTCCAGATGCCCTGATGACGTACTGCGCGACGCGCCTTCGAGGGCTCGACACGCAGGTCCAAGCAGCGTTTGCTCAGCAGAAGCAGGCCAACGCTGATTCGTCCGTCCTCTCAGCCGTCGAGCGGCAGATCCAACTGCCTGATGCCGACATTGCTCACGCGGGGGACACCAGCGCCGATCCCAACAAGCTTGGTGGCCTTTGCCCCAAGGACTTCAACGATGCCGCCGTGAAGGCGCTGAGGGATGCAGCCGACAAGGTGAGCGACCCTCAAACCAAGCAAGCACTCAACGCCGCGGCTGACGAATTGCAGGCCAAGATCGACAACAACCTGCCCATCAGCGTCGACGACTTCAAGCGTCTGACCACGGACGCCGTGTCGAAAATTCAGCAAGACCTGAACTCGGGCACGGAGCTGTCGATGATCAACCTGCAGTCGCTCATGTCGCAGCGGCAGTCGGCGATCCAGATGTGCACGAATCTGATCCAGTCGCTCGGCGACCAGATGAACAAGATCGCCCAGAACATCGGGCACTGAGGGAGGACGCCATGTCGACGCAAATCGATCTGCGGTCGAGCCGCACGCCCGAGCGAAGCGAGGGAACGGTCGCAAACGAGAACCAGGTGGCGCAGGCCGTCGAAGCGCTCTACGCCACCGCGCACTGGCTCCTCGGCCAGGCGCGCTACAAGGACGCCGCGGAGGTTCTCCGCGCGATGTGCAAGGTGGTGCCGGAGGACGAGCGCGGTTGGCTCGGCCTCGGTCAGGCGCACGAAGGCGCCGGGCAGCGGCTCATCGCCAAGGAGATGTACGTGACGGGCGTGACGCTCGCCCGCGGCGGGCGCTGCGCCATCGCGCTCGCCCGCGTACTGCGCGAGCTGGGCAACGACAGCGACGCCTCCGAGGCGATCGACCTCGCCGAGGAGCTCGCGAAGGACACCGACGACGAGGCGCTCTCCGCGCTGGTCACCTACGAGCGAGGCCAGTCATGAGCGTCGCCATCCAGAGCAGGCAGATGACGCAGCTCGCGCTCGACACGTCCTCGACCAAGTCGTCGTCGCAGCCGACGAGCGCGCCGGTGCTGATGCCGGAGCCGCAGCCGATGAGCGACGCCGGCGGTGATCCGATGGCGGTCCTCTACGAGCTGATCTCCAAGCAACGCAACAACGACACGGAGAGCGGCAAGGCGGGCGTCGAGCACAACCGCGAGCTCCAGAAGGCGCAGCAGCTCGAGGAAGAAGCCGATTTCAAGAAGCAGGAGGACGCGGAGCAAAGCTCGAAGATGTGGGGGATCTTCGCCAAGGTCGCGTCCCTCGTCGCCGTCGCCGTCTCCGCCGTCGCGGCGGCCTTCAGCGGCGGCGCGGCCTCCGCGCTGTGCGTCGCCGCGTGCATCCTCTCGGCGGCGGCGTTCGCCGAGGGCGAGTCGCACGTCCTGTTGAAGCTCACCAACAACCCGGACGTCGAGAAGGCGTTTCAGATGGGCTGCGGGATCGGCGCCGCGCTCTGCAGCGGCGGCGCGGGCATCGCGGCGACCGGCGCTGGAATCGTGGGTCAGGTGGCCGAGGTCGCCGGGGCCGCGGCGAAGGTGGGCCAGGAGGTGGTGAGCAACGTCACGACCGACAAGGGGTGGGGCTACGTCGCCATGGGCCTCGGGATGGCCGGGGCCGCCGGCGACATGGGCTTCGCGCTGAGCAGCGCCATCAAGGGCGCGGCGAGCGTGGCCACCGCGGCGGCGGACACCGCCAAGACCGCGGCCAAGGTGACGTTCGTCGAGGGCGCCAAGATCACCGCCGCGGTCGTGAGCTGCGCCGCGGGTACGGCGGCGGGCGTGGGGACGATCGTCTCGAGCCAGTTCGACGCTGCCAGCATCGACTTCGAGGCGGACGCCAAGCAGGCGCAGATGCGGATCGCACATCTTCAGCAACTGGTGGAGTGGGCGGTCGATGGGATCAAGGAGACCGACAAGTCGCACGAGCGAGCGCTCAAGACGCTCTCCGGCGCGATCCAGACGAAAGGCCAGACGCTCACGATGGCGTCTGCGATGAGGGTTTGAGCCATGAACATCGAACGACGTTCCACCAGTGGCGTGATGAGCATCCAGGGCGAGTCGGCGAGCGAGCCGAGCGCGAGCGCGCCCCCGTCCGACGCGCCGGCGCTGATGCCCGAGCTCGACCAGCTCGCTTGCAGCGGCGACCCGGGCGCGATGCTCGCGGCGCTGACGATGCAGGCGGCGAAGAACGAGCGCGACGTCTCGCGCGCGCAGCGCGACAACGCCGAGAAAATGCAGGAGGCCGACGAGGTGAAGGAGATCCAGGACCTTCACGACAAGGCCGACCTCGTGCGCATCCAGGGCTTCGTCGACGGCTTCACGCAGATCGGGAGCGCCGCGCTCAACCTCGGAAGCGGTCTCGCCGACGCCCACGCATCCGGTGAAGCCGCGGAAACCGACGCCGACAAGGCCGACCTCCAGCAGCATGTGGCCGAGCACTCGGAGGAGTGGCGCGACTCGATGCAGCACTCCGTCGACACGCTCGAGGCAGGCTCCGCTCACTCCAAAGCGAACTCAGCGTGGGACAAAGCGGGGTCGGAGGGGCTCGGCGCGGGGCAGAAGGTCGCCGACGGCCTCTTCCAGGGCGCCATCACCGACAAGGACACCGACGCGAAGGTGCACGACATGGCGGCGCAGGCGGCGAAGCGGATGGTGGACGACGCGCGCAGCGACGAGGGGGACGCCAAGCAGCTGATGGAGAAGGCTCTCGAGTTCTACAAGGAGTACAGCGAGACGCGCGCGCAGACGATGCTCGCAGCCACGCACCGAGCGTGATTTACTCCCGCCCGTGAAGATCTACACCAAGACGGGCGACGACGGGACGACGGGGCTGTTCGGCGGCGGGCGCGTGCGCAAGGACGACCCGCGCGTCGAGACCTACGGGACGGTGGACGAGCTGAACGCGACGATCGGCGTCGCGCGCACACTTGGCTTGACGAAGAAATGCGATGAGGTCCTCGGCCACGTGCAGGAGGACCTCTTCGTGTTGGGCGGCGAGCTCGCGACCGTACCGGGCAAGGAAGACAAGCTGCCCATGGCGCGGCTCGTTTCGTCCGACTCGGAGCGGCTCGA
>DATIQP010000547.1:0-12138 GCA_035470765.1 Polyangiaceae bacterium
TCATCTGGTACTCGGGCGAGGTGATGAGCCAGGCCGCGCCCTCGCCAGTCACCTGTCCCGCGGCGGGCGGAGCGATGGCGAACGCGTCGAGGTGTAGGTCCATGCCGGGCGACGGGACGATGGCAGGCGTCTCGACCTCGACGAAGCCGCGGCCCTCGAAGAAGCCGCGGATGGCGCGCACCGCGCGCGCCCGCTCGGCGAGCAGCTTGGCCGGCATGGTCGTCTACGTTCGAGTCCGAACTCTCGCTTCGCTCGAGCGTGCGGCACTGATTCTCGTTCGAGTCCGAACTCTCGCTTCGCTCGAGCGTGCGGCACTCATGGTCAGTGGACCATCGTGAACGTGCGCTCGGCGAAGGCGGCGATCTGGTGCCCCATCCACGGTCCGAGCGCGACCAGACCCGCGATGACCGCGAGCATGCGCGGCAGGTGCGAGATGGTCGGGTCCTGGATCTGGGAGGCGGCCTGCACCGCAGCGACGAGCAACCCCACGACCGCGGCGATGCCGACCACGGGCAGCGAGACGGCCGCGGCGAGGACGAGGGCCTGCTGGCCCGCCTCGACGAGGTGCCCGAGCGGAACCATCAGTCGCCGTCCGGCGCGTCGGCCGCGCCGTCGCTGATCGCGCCGTCGGCAGCGTCACCGGCGGCGTCCCCGCTCGACTGATCCGTCGTCGCGTCGGTCACGGTGCCGTCGATGCCGGTGTCGGGGATGGATGCGTCGCTGCCGGGGGTCGGCGGGGCAAGCGCGCAGATGGTGAACGGCGGTGCCATCGTGCGGTCGGCGGGGCAGCAGATGTCCGTGCCGCTGTAAGCGCCGCTGTCGCCGGGCAGGAGGAGATCGCTGCCCGGCGTGCAGACGAGGTTGGAGTCGCAGTCGAGGTTCATGCCCGTCGTGCGATCGATGTTGTTTTTGTCGCACCGACCGCCCTCACCGTGCGTGGTGCACGCGCCCACGAGCGAGGCGACCATGGCCAACGGAGCGGCGAGCACGAGCCATCGGGACGTCATCGGCGCTGAAACTTCCACAACGGAGGCCCGAACGGAAGCCTTTTCCGCGGGCGGCGAGAAGTTGGCCTGTCGCCGTGGGTTGTGGCCCAATCCGCGGCGATGCTTCCAGGGCCGCAAGCGGTTCCCGGCTCCGCGGCAGATGCCGCGATGGCGCACGCGACCGGGGCGGTGGCTCGCGCCGGGTTCATGCTGACGGCGTTCCGGCACGCGGTCCACTACGCCTCCGTCCACACCGGAGTGCCCGCGGTCGTCGTGGCGTCCGTCGCCCTCGTGGCGGGCTACCACCTCCTGCGCCGGACGGTGCGCTTCGCCGTGCAGCTCACGATCGCGATGACCATCGTCCTTCTGGCGACGTATTTCGGCTGGCTCAGCTTTTAGCAGGCGCGAAAACCCCTTTCTGGCCGAGCCGGAGAGTCCTAGAGTGCGCCGCCATGAAGCTCTCCGACTTGAAGATCATCGTCACCGGCGGAGCAGGCGGCATGGGTCGCCACTTCGCCATCCGGCTCGCCGAGGCGGGCGCTCAGGTCGCCATCGGCGACGTCAACGAGGGCGGCCTCACCGAGACCGCCGGCATGGCCAAGGGCCCGGGCAAGATCCACGCGCGCAAGCTCGACGTTTCGAGCGAGAGCGACGTGGCGTCGTTCGTCGAGTGGGCGCACGGCGCGATGGGAGGCCTCAACGGCCTCATCAACAACGCCGGCATCCTGCGCGACGGGCTGCTCGTCAAGAAGGACCGGGAGACCGGCCAGGTCAAGAAGCTCACCAAGGAGCAGTGGGACGCGGTCATCGGCGTCAACCTCACGGGCGCAACCCTCATGACGCGCGACGTGGTCGCCAAGATGGTCGAGACCGGCAGCAAGCCCGGCGTCGTCGTCAACATGTCGAGCATCGCCCGTCACGGCAACCGCGGCCAGTCGAACTACACCGCCGCCAAGGCCGCGCTCGCCGCCAACACCGTCACGTGGGCCAAGGAGTTCGCTCCGTTCGGCATCCGCGTCGGCGCGGTCGCGCCCGGCATGGTGGAGACGCCGATGACGCAGGGTATGAACCAGAAGGCGCGCGACGCGCTCGTCGCCGCGATCCCCGTGGGCCGCGTCGGCGTCCCCGAGGATCTCTGGCTCGCCGTGAAGTTCGTCCTCGAGTGTGACTACTTCGACGGCCGCACGATCGACGTCGACGGCGGCCTCTCGATGTAGCTCACTTCGCGAGGCGCCAGATCTTGCCGCCCCGCGTTCCCCAGTAGATCGCGTTCGCGTCGACCAAGACCGGCCGCGGGTTGTCGCCCGCGGCCGCGCCGGTCGACAGTGTCTCCTCGGCTCCGTTGCAGCCTGCCACCGGGCA
This sequence comes from Polyangiaceae bacterium, assembly GCA_035470765.1. Lineage (GTDB taxonomy): Bacteria > Myxococcota_A > Polyangia > Polyangiales > Polyangiaceae > DASXHD01. The sequence goes on from DATIQP010000547.1 coordinate 2,349, forward strand.
GCGATACACCGCGCCCGTCGACGGGGTCTGCGTGTCGCCGACGTCGGTGAAGTAGACGTCGGTGCCGTCGGTCGCGATGCCGAGCGGGTTCTGGGGCTTGTTGCTGATCAGCTTGGGCGGGCCGCCAGCGCGCGCGACGGACTGCACGGTCTGCGTGCCACCGTACGGCGTGGAGGAGAAGTAGACGTTGTTGGCGTCGACCGCGAGCAGCTCGGCGTCCAGCGTCTGGCCTTGCGTGAGCGCGGTCGCGGTGCACGCGCTGCTCGTGCAGTGGAAGACGCCGTCGGCCGTGCCGTAGTAGAGGTCGCTCCCGTCGAGCGCGAGGCCGTTCACCTCGGAGGTCGACGTGCCGAGCGTCGAGCGCCCCGTCATGTCGAGGTTGGCTTTCTGGATGGTGTAGACGCTGTTGTAGTCCGTCGAGCCGAAGAAGACGTTGCTCGCGTTCGCCACGACGGCGTACGAGTCGACGCCGTAATACGCGAGCGTGTTGCTGGTGCAGCCCGTCGTCGCGCAGCGATCGAGGCCTGCCTCCCACTGACTGTTCACGGCGCCGTTCGCGTACAGCGACACGTAGAAGAAGCCGCCTTGCACGGCCACGCTGTACGGCAGCGCGTCGACCAGCGGGGTCGTGTAGCCCTGAGCGTAGTCGGCGAGCTGGGTGGGCGTGCCGTTGGTGGCGGTCTTGTCGATCTTGTAGACCGAGTGGAGATCGTTTGCGTGGAGGTTGGTGAAGTAGAGCGTGTTGCCGTCCAGGACCATTGCGTACGGCGCGATGCTCGTGCTCGACGCGACGAGCACCGGCTGGCACTGGCCCCCGACGCAAGCTCCGCCGAGGCAGTCCTTGGTGCACACACCGCCGTCGCCGCCCGCTCCGTCTCCTGTGCTCGTATCGCTACCGCCCCCGTCACCGCCGCTGCCCCCGTCACCGATGCTGTTGTCGAGCGTGGGCTCCTGCAGCCCGAGGATCGCGCTGCAGCCGACGATCGACGTGCCTGCGAACAGAGCGACACCAAGGAATAGAGCTCTCAAAACGCACCTCCCAAGGTCAAGCCGAGCGGCCCTCCCGCCGAGCCCACGCGGACCGAGAGCGACGCGGCCTCCGCGTGCGACTTGGGCGCGAGGAAGAAGATGGTGACCCCGGCGGCGGCGAGGACGCCGCCCGCGATGAAGGCGACCGTCGAGACGTTTGCGAACGTCATCGCATCGTCGACCATGGACTTGCCCGTCGCATTGCAGCTCGAGAAGTACGGCGGCGTGCAGTAGGCGGGGTTGCTCGCATCGTTCTTCTTGCCGATGGCGAGGCCGCCGAAGATCGCGCCGACCACGACGCCCGCGGCGCCCACACCGGCGACGGTCAGGCCGGCGACCCTCATCCCGCTGCCGCGCCCCTGCTCGCTCGGAGGCGTGGGGGGCGGGGACGTCGTCTGCACCGGGCCGGTGGGGCCTGTGGGGCCGGCAGGCGCCTGCGGCTGCGCGGCGAGCGTCACGGTGACGGTAGCCCTCGTGCCCCCGCCCTTCACGTCGAGCTCTTGATGAAACGGCTTGTGGCCCGGCGCCGTCGCCTCGATCACGTGGTGGCCCGGATCGACGGGCATCGCGACGCCGTAGCTACCCGACTCGAGCACCTTTCCGTCGCGCGTCACCTCGACGCCGCTCGGCGCGTTGGGCACCTCGATCATCAGCCGCGAGAGCTGCGGTGCGAGGGCCGCGACGCGATCGCGCGCGGCCTTCGCCCAGTCCGGGTGACGGTCCTGCGAGGCCGTGGCCGCGTCGGTGTAAGTGACCCACGCGCTCGCGATCTGCCCGTTCTTCTCGTAGCAGGCGGCGAGGTTCATCAACGTGCCGGCGCCCGGGTCCAGCCGCTGGCTGCTCTCCAGCTTCGGACACGCCGCGGCGTAGTCGTGCTTGTCCATCAGCTTGCGCCCCTCGTCGAAGAGCATCTGCGCGGCGGCCTTGTCATCGGCGCCGCCGGCGAAGGCGACGGCCGGCGAGAGCAGCGCGACGACTACGCCCGAAATAAGGATCCGTTTGAGCATGGAAGTCCTAGTTGCGTGTGCTGGGAAGATCGAGGCCTCCGCCGGAAGGGGCGGTCGAGTGAGCGGGGGCCGCGCCCGCGTCGTGCTTGGCGGCGGCGGCGTGGTGCGTCGTGGACGGGGGCGGCACGAAATTGGGCACGAGCGACGAGGGAGGAGGGCGCTCCACGCCGGACACCACAGGCGGCGAGATGGGATCGCGGACCGTGGGCAGCGGGGCGGTCTGCGGGGGCGTTACCACGGTGGTGGCGACCGGGGTCGTGGGCGGCGACGCCTGCGTCGGCGTGCGCGTCACCTTCACCACGACGAGGGCGCCCGCCGCTGCGGCGGCGAACCCGACCGCGGCGACCAGAACGACGAGCCCGCGGCCCTTCGGTGTGTTTGCGGTGGTGGCGAGCTGCGTGCGATCCCACGCGACGTCGGTGCTGGCGCCCAGCGGCCGCACTGAGAAGCGATCGGGTGGCACCACCATTCGCCCGGCCGACGACGAGCCGAGCGCGCCCATCTGCTGGGTCGCCAGGGCCGTGGAGGACGCCGACGCGAAAGGTGCGAGGGCCGCGGCGAAATCGGCCACGCTCTGGAAGCGATCCTCCGGCCGTTTCTCGAGGCACTTGACGATGATCCGCTGCAGCTCCCCGGGAATCTCGCCGCGGAGCGTCTCGATCGGGACGGGCGGCTCCATGATGACCTTCGCCGTGAGCTGCGTGAGCGTGTCGGCGGGGAAGGGGAGCTCGCGCGTGAGAAGCTCGTAGAGGATGGCGCCGAGCGCCCAGATGTCCGTCCGCTGATCGACGTCGCGCGAGGCCCGCAGCTGCTCGGGCGACATGTAGCTCGGCGAGCCGAGAATCTGCGTGGTCGACGTGAGCGAGAGATCGTCGCCGCCGACGACCTTCGAGACGCCGAAGTCGAGGACCTTGACGAGCGGCTCGCCGTTCAGGCGCTGGGTCAGGAACAGGTTCTTCGGCTTCAGGTCACGGTGGACGATGCCTTGCGAGTGCGCCTCCGCGATCGCCTCGCACGCCTGCAGGAGGAAATCGACCGCGGTCCGGACGGGCAGGCGGCCGTTCTTGCGCATGTAGTCGTGCAGGTCCTGGCCCTCCAGGAACTCCATCACCATGTACGGGGCGCCGTCGTCGAGGCGGCCGACGTCGGTCACCTTCGCCACGTGGTCGCTCCGGAGCTTCACGGCGGCGCGCGCCTCTCGCTCGAACCGAGCGACGTTGTCCGGGTACGCGAGGGCGGCGCGCAGCATGAACTTCAGCGCGACGAGCCGGCCGAGCTGAAGGTGCGTCGCTGCCACGACGACGCCCATGCCGCCGACGCCGAGGACGCGCTCTACGCGGAACTTGTTGCTGAGGACGTCACCGGGATGGACGGGATCGTCCGCGGCCGACCTGCGGCTCTCGGGATCGGAGGAGGGAGGTTGGTTCACGGTGAGGGCCGGGCGACAGGATAGCAGACGCCCGGGCGAAAAGTCCCTGGGGCGGCCTGGCGCGCGACGCCGGCCCGCGCGCTCAGCTTCCGAGGACTTTTTTGAGCTCGCCGCTCTTGTGGAGCTCCGTCACGATGTCGCACCCGCCGACGAACTTCCCCTTGATGTAAAGCTGCGGGATCGTCGGCCAGCTCGAGAAGTCCTTGATGCCCTGACGCAGCTCCGGGTCGGAGAGCACGTTCACCGTCTCGAACGTGGCCCCCTCCTTCTTGAGGATGTCCACGACCGCGGCCGAGAAGCCGCACTGCGGGAAGCTCTTGGTGCCCTTCATGAAGAGGACGACGTCGTTCTTGTCGACGATCTCCTGGATGCGGGTCTTGATGTCGCTCATGGTGAATGCTCCTACTTCGCCTTCGTCTTGAGCGCGAGGGCGTGGATCTCGGCCTTCATCGAGTCGCCCAGCGCGCGGTAGACCATCTGGTGCTGCTCGACCAGGCTCTTGCCGCTGAACTGCGGCGCGGCGATCGTCGCCTGGAAGTGATCCTGCGTGCCGGTGAGGTCCTGGACGTCGACGTCGGCGCCGGGGAGCGCCTCGAGCAGAATGGTGCGGATGCGGTTGGGATCGATCATGGCCGCGTCGGATGTACGTCGCCCGCGGAAACTGTCAAGCCGCCCCGAGCAGCCAGAGCATGAGCGCCTTCTGGACGTGGAGGCGATTCTCGGCCTGATCCCAGACTCGCGAGCGCGGGCCCTCGAGCACGGCCTCGTCGATCTCCTCGCCGCGGTGGGCGGGTAGGCAGTGCATGACGATGGCCTCTTTGCGCGCGGGCGCGAGCATCGCCTCGGTCAAGGTGTAGCCGGCGAAGTCGCGCAGGCGCTGCGCATTGTCGACCTCCTGGCCCATGCTCGTCCAGACGTCGGTGCAGACCACGTCGGCCCCGGCGAGCGCGGTGGCCGTGTCGGTCCCGAAGCTGGCGTGCGCGGTCGCCTCGGCGCGGAAGCTCTCCTCCGGCCAGTAGGCCTTGGGGCCAGAGGCGGCGAGGTGGAATCCGAAGAGCGCGGCGGCCTCGACGAAGGAGCGGGCCATGTTGCTCCCGCAATCGCCGATCCACGCCACGCGCATCCCCTGGACGCTGCGCCCGAGCTGCTCCTCGATGGTCAGGACGTCGCAGAGGACCTGCACCGGGTGGCCGTCGTCGCTCAGCGCGTTGATGACCGGCACGCTCGCGGAGCGCGCCATGCCCTCGAGGCGCTCGCGCGTGCTGGTGCGAAACACGATCAGGTCGACGTAACGGGAGAGAACGCGCGCCGTGTCGGCGATGGGCTCGCCGCGCGCGAGCTGGCTTCCCTGGGTCGTCAGCACCACCGGGTGCATGCCGAAGTGCGCCGCGCCGACCTCGAACGAGACGCGCGTGCGGGTGCTCGCCTTCTCGAGGACGATGGCCACGCTCCGCCCCGCGAGCGCGCCGACGCGGGCAGCTGGCGTCGCCCTGTGCTCCGCTTTCAGCACGCGCGCGAGGTCGAGGACGCGGCGCGCCTCGGCCAGGGTCAGATCTGTCAGCGAGAGAAAGTCGCGCTTGGTCGTCACGATAGGGGCTCTTTTGCGATGGTCTTGGCGATGGTGTCCAGCGAGGGATATCGGGCGGCCCGCTCCGAGAGGCCCTTCACCTGGCCGCGGAGCGTAGATACTTGAGCGGTCAAGGACTTCGGGCCCGCGCCGCCCGCGCTCTCCTTCGCGGCGGCCGCGCGCGCGGGGTCGAGCACCGCGAGGGCGCTCGGGTCGAGGGCCGGGTGGATGGCCTTGGCCTGCGCGGGACCGACGTCTCGCAGGCGGACGCCGGCGTCGAGCGCGGTCCGCACGAGCGCGCCCACGGCTTTGTACGCCTCGCGGAACGGTACGCCTGCGCGGACGAGCGCCTCGGCGAGGTCCGTGGCCTGGGTGAAGCCCTCGTCGAGCATCGCCCTGCCGCGTGCGCCGTCGAAGTGGACGTGCGGCAGCGCGGTGGACAGCAGCCGTAGGGCGACCTCGACGCGCCGAGCCGAGCCGAGCAGCGGCCCGCGGTCCTCCTGCTGGTCGCGGTTGTAGCCGCTCGGCAGGCCGCGCACGAGCGCGAGCATCGCTGTGACGTCGCCGATCGCCGGGCTCGCCTTGCCGCGGATTAGCTCGAAGACGTCGGGGTTCTTCTTCTGCGGCATCATGCTCGAGCCCGCGGAGATCTCGCCGTCGAGCCGGACGAGCCCGAACTCGCTGGTCGAGAAATCGACCACGTCGGCGGCGACCTGCGCGCAGGCGAGGCCGACGCGCGCGCACGCCCAGACGAAGTCGAGCGCGAAGTCGCGGTCGTGCACCGTGTCGAGCGCGTTGACCGTGGGGCGCGCGAAGCCGAGCAATCTCGCGGTGAGGGCGCGGTCGATCGGGAGCGAGGTGCCGGAGCACGCGCCGCTGCCGAGGGGCGAGGCGTCGCAGGCCTCGAGCGCGAAGGCGAGCACCTCTCCCGCGCGGGCGAGGGCGCTCGTCCACGCGCAGAGCATGAACCCGGCGGTCACGGGCTGAGCGCGCTGCCGGTGCGTGTACGCGGGCAAGAGCACGTCCCGCTCGGCCTCCACCCGGTCGAGCAGCGCGCTGCAAGCTCCCGCGAGCTCGCCGAGCGCGACGCGGCCCCGCTCGCGGACGAACATGCGCAGGTCGAGCGCGACCTGGTCGTTGCGCGAGCGCGCGGTGTGCAGGTGGGCCGCCGCCTCGCCCACGCGCGACACGAGCGCGGCCTCCACGGCCATGTGCACGTCCTCCTCCTCGGGGAGCGCCGGCATCGACGAGCGGGCCTCGTTCTCGAGGGCGAGCAGCGCGTCCCGCAGAGCCCCCGCGTGCTCCACCGAGACGATGCCCGTCTTGCCGAGCATGGTCGCGTGAGCGGCGCTGCCGAGCAGATCCTCGCGGAGAAACGACAGGTCGTCGCCGAGCGAGCTCGTCAGCCGGACGAGCTCGGGCAGCATGGCTGCGCCGGTGGCGCTGGTGCGGGCGATTCCCGACATGGCGCGCGTCATACCATCCGTCGGAGCGCGCGTCAGCGCCTCAACGTCTCACGGCGCGCCGCAGAGCAGCGCGGCCATGACGGCGAGGTCGTTGTCGGTTGCCCCGAAGCAGACGTTCGGATCGACCCCGCCGTCGACGCCGGCGTCCGCGTCGAGCGCCGCGCACGGGCCGCTGGCGGCCTGGATGGGCGCGTCGTACGTGCTGCACTCGTGGGCGAGCGCGTTGGTCGTGCAGCTGTCGAAGTCGGCTCCCGTGCAGGTCCCGCAGGCGAAGTCCTGGCAGCCGTAGCTGTCGCTGTAGAGGTCGCCGCACGAGCCGGAGCCGCCCGCCGCCTTCTCCTGGGCCATTTGACCGAGCGCGATGTCGAGGCAGCCGGGCGAGTTGAGCGAGCAGCTCGTCGAGCCACAGACGTAGACGCCCCACTTGGTCGCCGCCTGATCGCTGAAGACGCAGTTGAGGCAGTCGACGCCCCCGGAGGCTCCCCCGTCTCCGGCGTCTCCGGCGTCTCCAGCGTCTCCAGCGCCCGCGTCGGCGGTGCTCTCGGCCGTCTGCCAGGCGTCGCAGGTCGTCTGCGTGCCGCTCGCGCCGCAGGCGGTCACGAACGCCTGGAGCTCGGCGGGCGAGCACACGCTGGCGTGGGTCGCGGGCGGCGTCATGGGCGTAACAAAATAGCCGCTCACGTCGCACTGCTCGCAGGCGACGGCGCCGCACATCCCGGCGTCCGTGTTGCCCGAGTCCTTGGGCGGAGGTTTGGTGTCGGAGGACGCGTCGCCCGCGTCGGCGGTGCCGCCGTCGCTCGAGCAGCCGTTCGCGCCCACCGCACCGACCAACCCCGCCACGACCCAAGCTGCCAACCTGCGCGACCACGCCATGATGAGGCCTCCTCGACGTCGAACGAACGCTTCACCGCGAGCTCTCGCCTCCGGCTCGAGCGTGCGACGGTGATCGCCGCGACTTATCCAATACGGCCCGGCCGCTCGTCAATCGGCACGTGCGCAAAGCGCCCGATTCGATCCACCGAGAGGGGCAATTTCGCGACGAGCGTGCTAGATGGCGCCGCATGTCGCGCATCCATCGGACGCTTCCATCCAGGGGGACTCGCATCGGCCTCGCGTACTCCGGAGGTCTCGACACACGCACCGCGGTCGCCTACCTCGCCCACGAGGGGCTCGACGTCTACGCGTACACCGCCGACCTCGGCCAGCCCGACGAGCCCGATCCGTCGCGCATCCCTCCGACCGCGATGGAGCACGGCGCCAAGAAGGCGCGCCTCGTCGACGTGCGCGAGGGGCTCGCGCGCGAGGGCATCGTCGCCATCCAGTGCGGCGCGTTCCACCTGTCGACCGCCGGGCGCCGCTACTACAATACGACGCCGCTCGGCCGCGCCGTCACCGCCACCTCCATCGCGCTCGCGATGCGCGAGGACGACGTGCACGTCTTCTCCGACGGCAGCACGCACAAGGGCAACGACATCCAGCGCTTCTTCCGCTACGGCGTGCTGGTCGATCCCGAGCTCGCCATCTACAAGCCGTGGCTCGACGCGGCCTTCGTGCGCAAGCTCGGCGGCCGCAAGGAGATGAGCGAGTACCTCGCCAGCGTGGGGCTGCCGTACCCGATGGGCGTCGAGAAGGCGTACAGCACCGACTGCAACATGCTCGGCGCGACGCACGAGGCCAAGGACCTCGAGCGGCTCGACGTGTCGATGCACGCGGTCGAGCCGATCATGGGCGTCGCCTTCTGGAAGAGCGACGTGAAGATCGAGCCGGAGCGGGTCGAGGTCACGTTCGACCGCGGCGTGCCGACCCGCATCGGCAAGAAGACCTTCGACAGCGCGTGGCAGCTGCTCATGGAAGCGAACGCCGTCGGTGGCCGCCACGGCCTCGGCATGAGCGACCAGATCGAGAACCGCGTCATCGAGGCCAAGAGCCGCGGTATCTACGAGGCGCCGGGGATGGCGCTGCTCTCGATCGCCTACGAGCGGCTGCTCTCGGCGGTGCACAACGAGAACACGACCGAGCTGTTCGCGACGCTGGGTCGCCGCCTCGGCCGTCTGCTCTACGAGGGCCGCTGGTTCGATCCGGAGGCGGCAATGCTCAAGGACTCGCTGGTGCGATACGTGGCCGCGCCCCTCTCGGGGACCGTGACCATCGAGCTGCGTCGCGGCGACGACTACACCCTCGTGCGCACGGACGCGGCGCACGCGAGCTACGACGCCGACAAGCTCTCGATGGAGCGCTCGGCCACGGCCTTCACCCCCGAGGACCGCATCGGCGCGCTCGAGGTGCAGGGGCTGAGCGTGCTCGACAACCGCGCGCTGCTGGGCGCGCTGGCGGCGGCGGGCATCCCGCTTCCCGAGGCGCTCGCGCCCGCGATGAAGAAGGGTTGAGCGGAGTCGATCAGGGCGCGATGACCGCGGCGAAGGCCTCGGGCTCGACGATGCCCTGCTCGGTCATCCACTCGCGCGACTGGGTCACCGCGAGCCGGCCCTCGTCGCCGCCCACGAGCTTCCCCGTGCGGAGGCGCGCGACGGCGGCGTGAAGCGCCATGTCGCAGGCCGCGTAGTCGCGCGCGGCCTGGTCGAAGGAGACCGCCGCGCGCTGCGGCTCGCCCATCGCCTGCGCCACACATCCTCGCAGCATGGCGGCCTCGGCGAACGCCCATGGTGCGCCGATGCGAGCCACCTCGTTGCTCATCTCGGCGGCCTCGTCGAGGAGCGAGCGCGCCCGGCCCCGGGCGGCGCGCGCGTGGGCGATCGCCGCGCGAGCCCGCAGGGCGAAGAGCACGATGCGGTCGTGCTGGATGCGCAGCAGCTGGGAGTCCTCGATGCCGCGCCACGCCTCCAGCGTGCGGGTGTGCGCGCGCGCGCCGTCGCCCTCGTAGAGATCGATCTGCGTCCGCGCGACCAGCTCCTGCAGCTGCGGCAGGTGCATCGCTCCCTCCTGCGACTCGCGCGCGGCCGTTTGGATCTCGCGGCGCGCGCCGTCGACGTCGCCCGAGGCGAGCCAGAGCGCGTTGAGGTGGCCGGTTCGAAGGGAGTTCTGGGCGAACAGGTCGCCGCGCGCCTCGGCCTCGGCCAGTCGCTCGAGCAGCTCGCGCTTGAGCGCGCCGAGGTGGCCGAGCATGAAGAGCGAGCGCAGCGAGTACATCGTTGCGGTGTCGATCTCCCAGGTGTTGGCCGGGGCGTGCTCGCGCAGCAGCGCGGCCGTCTCGACGCAGCGACCGTGGGCGGCGAGCCAGTAGCCGCACAGGTGCAGCGCGAGCCCCTCCGCGCCGAGGATGTGGGCCCTGGCG